>CAYUAN010000022.1:0-12795 GCA_964442545.1 uncultured Prolixibacteraceae bacterium
GCGCTGCGCGCTCGCGGAATCTGTGCCGGGAGGACGGGTTTCTGCGCTTGGGTTTCGCTTGCAGAATGGTTCTAAAAGGTGGAGATCGCGGGCATCTCGACTACGCTCGATGACCTTTAAGCCATTCCCACAAAACCCATAAAGGCCAGGGCAAGGATTCCGGCAACCAGCAATGCAGCGGGAATACCGCGCATTCCTTTGGGCAGTTCCATCAGGTCGAGGTGCTCGCGGATACCGGCAAATAAAACCAAGGCCAGCGTAAAACCAATGGAGTTTGCCACGGCATAAACCACCCCTTCAATCAGGTTAAAGTCTTTTTGAATGGTCAGTATGGCCACACCCAAAACCGCACAGTTGGTGGTAATCAGCGGCAGAAAAATTCCCAATGCCTGATACAGCGCCGGGCTTACTTTCTTAAGAATTATTTCCACCATTTGCACCAGCGAGGCGATAACCAGGATAAAGGTGATGGTCTGCAGATATTGTATTTCAAAAATATTCAGCACATAATGCTGAATCAGCCAGGTTACCATAGTGGCGATGGTCAGCACAAACATTACGGCTCCGCCCATTCCCAGCGAAGTGGAAACCTTGTTGGAAACACCCAAAAACGGACATACGCCAAGAAATTGGGCTAATACAATATTGTGTACGAAAACCGCTCCGATAACTATTAATACATATTCCATAATATCCGTTTTTAAGCTTTTTTAATTTTATTATTCAGGGCAATGAGGTAGCCCAATACGATAAAGGCTCCCGGGGCTAAAATGAACACCAAAATGCCATCCACGCCGTCGGGGAAGATATGCAGCGGGAAATTAAATATGGTGCCGGCACCAAGAATCTCGCGCACACCGCCCAAAACCGTCAATGCAAGCGAAAATCCCAATCCCATGCCCAGTCCGTCGATAATGGATGGGAGCACCGCATTTTTTGAAGCAAAGGCTTCGGCACGGCCCAACACAATACAGTTTACCACAATCAAGGGGATAAACAAACCCAGCTGCTCATGCAAGGCGGGCGCGTAACCGGCCATCAGCAAATCGACCATAGTAACAAACGAGGCGATAATGACGATGAAAGACGGAATGCGCACTTTGGAAGGAATAAAATCCTTCACCAGCGAAACCACAATATTGGACATCACCAAAACAAAGGTGGTGGCCAGACCCATTCCCAGTCCGTTAATCGCCGACGAGGTAACACCCAAGGTCGGGCACATTCCCAGCAGCAGTACAAATACCGGATTTTCTTTTATAAATCCTTTGGTAAAATTCTTCCAATTTTCTTTTTTCATTGCTCGATTCCTCCTTCCTTTTTGAGTGCATCGTAGGCCCTTTGCGTAGCATCACAAAAGGCACGTGTACTAATGGTGGCCGCGGTTATCGCATCCACATCGCCGCCATCCTGTTTTACTTTTAACTTAAAAGTGGCGGGATTTTTTCCCTTAAACTGATCGGGGAAATCACTATTCGAACGCTCAATCTTTGTTCCCAAACCCGGTGTTTCCGCATGAAACAATACCGCCGTATTAATGATATCCCCTTTGGGATCAAAGCCAACCATTATTACAATCAGACCCGAAAATCCTTTGTAGGTATAGCTGCGCACGGCTGTTCCTATTTTTTCACCGCCCTTAAAAGCCGTATAAATCGTAACAGAATCTTTACCCGTCGGAGGCATCATGGTTTTCACCTCCACCGTATCGAATTGCGGCAGGACTTCCGACAGTGCCTTTTTCAGCTTGGCCTCCTGTGCTTTCCGTATGGGCTCCTCGGTAATTTTATGCACAAAGGCCAGGGAAAGTGCCGCCACACCACTGATGATCAGCAGGGTCAACACCATATTCTTAAATGTGGATTCTATTTTTTTCTTCTTTTTCATAATCCGGTATTTTGAAAAATCAATTGGCAAATCTTTTAGGTTTCAACTTATTCAGCAGAGGCACGGTGGCATTCATTAAAAGAATGGCAAAGGATACGCCTTCGGGATAGGCGCCCCACTCGCGGATAATTATCGTAAGCAGGCCCACTCCGGCCCCAAATATCAGCTGTCCCTTGCGGGTCATGGGCGATGTTACCATATCGGTGGCCATAAAAAACACCCCGAGCATAATACCGCCCGTCACCAAGTGGAAAAGCGGGTTCACATAGCGCGAGGGATCAATGAGCCACAAAATACCCGAGAAAATAAGCACCGCGCCGATAAAGCTCACAGGAATTTCCCAGGTGATGATTTTACGAATCAGCATATAAATTCCGCCCAGCAAGAGCAGGAAAGCCGACACCTCACCCATCGAGCCGCCCATGGCTCCGAGGAACATATCTTTATAAGACGGCAGCTGCGCCATCAGCGTATTCATGGCCTCGCCGTTTTTCAACCCCTCTTTTACGATACCCAGGGGAGTCGGACCGGTAACGGCATCAAGCCCCATCGGGAACACCTTATTGGTTACCACAGGCCAGGATGTCATTTGCATGGGAAAGGCAATCAAAAGAAACACACGGCCCACCAATGCCGGGTTAAAAGGATTTTTACCCAAACCACCGAAATACATATTGGCGATTCCGATGGCTACAAACGAGCCTACGATAACAATCCATAACGGCAAATTACTGGGCACATTAAATGACAGCAGCAATCCGGTAATTATGGCCGAACCGTCCATCAGGTCGGGTTGCTCTTTCAAAATAAATTTGGTAATCAAATATTCGAACAACATGGCCGACAGCACCGCCGTCAGCGATACCAAAACCGCTCCCAGGCCAAAGAAATAATAGGAAGCCAGCAATGCCGGCAACATGGCAATTATGACACCCCACATCAGTTTACGCACGGATAAACCGCCGTGAACATGAGGGGAGCCTGATACAACAAGTAAGTTCATACGACTTATTTATTAAATTTTTTACGATTTCTCATTCTAATCATCATACCCGTATTGGCTTTACCCAGACGGATATTATCCAATAGCGGCCTTCCCGAAGGACAGATATAAGCGCAGGAGCCACATTCGATACAGTCCATAATCCGCTCATGCTCGCAGCGTTCGGTTTGTCCCTGACGGGCAATAATGGAAAGGAGGTGTGGTTCCAGCCCCATGGGGCAAACGGTGGTACATTTACCGCAACGAATACAATTCTGCACCCGAGGACGCTTCGAATCTTTTTTATGCATCAGCAATACGCCGGATGTTCCTTTTGCTACCGGAGCTTCGAGGTTTACCTGCGCCTTGCCCATCATCGGGCCTCCGTTAATCACCTTTCCGGTCTGCTCCAAATCGGCATCCACCAAGGGTAACAGATCGCTAATCGGCGTACCGATACGCACCATAAAATTGGACGGTTTCGCTACCGTTTTCCCCGTTAATGTCACCACCCGTTCAATCAATGGCTTGTTTTTTTGTACGGCCTCGTAAATGGCAAATGCGGTTCCCACATTATTTACCACACAACCCACATCCGAAGGTAATTTACCCGAAGGCACACGGCGCTTCAGGAGCGCATCAATCAACTGCTTTTCACCGCCTTGCGGATAGCGCACCTTCAAGGCCTGCACTTCAATTCCCGGGTCACCGGAAGTTAGTTTCTGCAAATGCGCGATCGCGTCGGCCTTATTGTTTTCCACCCCGATAATGGCTTTCTGCACATTGAGGGCTTTCATCATAATACGGATGCCGACTAACATCTCCTCCCCTTTTTCCAGCATCAAACGATGATCGGAGGTCAGATAGGGTTCACATTCCACCCCGTTTATAATCAGGTATTCCACCGAGCGGCCTTCGGGGATCATATATTTCACATGCGATGGGAAGGTTGCACCACCCAGTCCCACAATTCCGCTTTCGTGCATCCGTTCCACAATTTCTTTGGGCCCCAACTTGATCTCCGTCACCAGAGCGGGCGAACGGTCAATAGATTCTTCCCATTCGTCGCCCTCCACCTCTATCACTACCGACTCGCGACGGAAACCCGATGCATCAAGGCGTGGTTCGATTTTGGCCACCTTACCCGATACCGGCGAATGAATATTTGCTGAGATAAAAGCTTCGCCCCGGGCAAGCAGGGTGCCCACCTTTACCATATCGCCGCGTTTTACCACCGCTTTGGCAGGTGCGCCCAGATGCTGCGCCAGAGATACCACCGCTGTTTTGGGCAAAGGAGCGGGTTCAATTTTCGCGCCCGCCGACAACTTTTGCTCCGGCGGATGAACACCTCCTAATCTGAATGTTTTTAATAGCATAATATCTTTATTTGCTGTTCTTCTTTTTCTATAATTCCTTTTAGCCATTTATTTTACCACCAGGCGGACTTCCTCTTTTTCCGTGTCCCCGTCCTTTTTCTTGCGCGGCTTAAAGTTTACCTCATGGATGGCATCCGTGGGGCACACCTCCACACATTTACGACAAAGTGTACAGGCATCGTACTTAATGTATGCCAGGAAGTTATTAAAGTCAATCGCGTCAAACTCACATACCTTGACACAGGCTTTACAACCGATACAGGCCACGGTGCAATTCTGTTTGGCCAGGGCGCCTTTTTCCTCGTTCACACAGGAAACAAATATGCGCCGCTCTTTGGGGCCGCGGTTCCGCAGTTCGATAATATCACGCGGACAGGCCTCCACACAGGCACCACAAGCCACACAGTTGGCCTTAATTACCGGCAGATTGGTTTCCGGGTCCATATACATGGCATCGAAATCGCAGGCGTCCACACATTCGCCACCGCCAAGGCAGCCAAACTGGCAGCCACCCGTTCCCGCCGTCAGATTGGTGGTAAAAGAGCAGGTCATATCCCCGTCGTAAATAAATTTGGGGACGGAATTTTTTACCGAGCCGTTGCAACGCAAAACAGCAATCTGCGGTTTCTTTTCCTCCGCCTGCACACCCAATATCGGGGCGATGGCGTTCATTACATCATTACCGCCCACCGGACAATAGAAGCCTTCCAGTGTCCCTGCTTTTACCATACTTTCAGCAAAAGCACGACAGCCGGCATAGCCGCAGCCACCGCAATTGGCACCGGGCAACACTTCATCTATATCATCTATCTTGGGGTCTTCTATTACTTTGAACTTCTGAGCCACAAAGTAAAGCACTACGGCAGCAAACAAACCGATGGCTACCATGGTGATTACGGAATATATTATTACCGGATCCATACGCTCGTTTTATCTTTTTTGTTATTCAGCTAACAAATGTATATACATTTATTAGAACCACCTAAAAGCAATTGTGAAATTTAAGTTTTTTTTTATTGTTTTGGCAGGCAGGGATGAATATTTAGACCGAATCTAATTTAATCATTTGATTAACCCCATTAGCCGGAAAAGAAGAATCACAGACTATTACTCAATCCTGAAATCAAATTTGCGATGAATATAGCCGCGAATCAGATAAAGCAAGAAATAATACGGAATCAGCATTCCCAAAGCAATCAAGCCGGCGAGGCCTTGATTGTCCGTAAACATCGATGCGATAAGCAGGGAAATAAAAATTACCAGGAAAGGGAAAACATAAGCCAAGAGAATGGCATGCACCCCTTTGGATTCGTCCAAAACCACCGTAACCATATCACCCACCGCAAAAGAGTGGCCATTCTGCACCGGAATATTCACCTCCTTTTCTTCGACTTCACCGACAGAGCAACTGCCTTTGGCATGGCACGAACTGCAAGCCGACTCGGCGAGCACCTGCACACGAATCAAATCCTGCCCGACCGCGGAAATTCGCCCTGTATGGCTTATTTGGTTCTTGCCCGGCATAGGCCTATCCCTCCCAATCTTTTTCAGCCGCCAGGCGAACAATTTCCTTAATCACATCCTTGGCTTTAATCAAGGAAGGAATGGGCAGAAACTCATAACGCCCGTGGAAATTATGCCCTCCGGCAAAAATATTCGGACAAGGCAGCCCCATATACGACAGGCGCGAACCGTCCGTACCACCGCGAATGGCTTTAACATTGGGTTTGATGCCCAGATTCAGCATCGCCTGCTCAGCCATGTCCACAATATGCATCACGGGTTCTATCTTTTCCCGCATATTGTAGTACTGATCCGTCATTTGCAGCTCCACGGCATCATCACCGTATTTCGCCTTAAAGTCATTTACCAGATCGCTCATCGCCTGCTTGCGTTTCTCAAACAAATCCCTGTCGTGGTCGCGGATGATATAATTCAGCATCGTGCGTTCCACACTGCCTTCCATTTGCATCAAATGGAAAAACCCCTCATAGCCCTCGGTGGTTTCCGGAGTTTCGTCCTGCGGCAATGCCAGAACAAACTCAGCGGCACGGGTCATCGAGTTAATCATTTTATCCTTGGCATAACCCGGGTGCACGATTTTTCCCTTGAAAATCACTTTGGCGCCGGCGGCATTAAAATTCTCAAACTCCAGCTCGCCGATTTCGCCCCCGTCCATGGTATAGGCCCAGTCGGCATTAAATTTTTTCACATCGAACAGATCGGCTCCGCGGCCCACCTCCTCATCCGGCGTAAAGCCGATACGAATGGGGCCGTGCTTGATACTGTCGTCGGCAAGCAATTCCTCCACCGCCGTAACAATTTCCGCCACTCCGGCCTTATCGTCCGCGCCCAGCAAAGTGGTGCCGTCGGTGGTAATAATATCTTGGCCTTTGTATAAAAGCAATTCGGGGAAATAAGCGGGCCCGAGCACAATATCCTCCTCCTCAATCAGCACGATATCCTGCCCCTGATAATTCTTGATAATTTGCGGTTTAGGATTGGTGCCCGAAAAATCGGGACTGGTATCCAGATGCGCGATAAAGCCAATGGTAGGCAATTTTTTATCCGTATTGGCCGGCAAGGTGGCCATGATGTAACAATGCTCGTCAATTTCCACATCCTGCAAGCCCATTTGCTTGAGTTCGTCCACAATATAATTAGCCAGTTCAAATTGTTTTTTTGTACTGGGAATCTCTTCTTTATCTACAGCCGACTGTGTGTCGAAGCTTACATATTTCAAAAAACGTTCTACTATTTTTTCCATAATTTTAATTTTGTTCAAAAGTACAATTTATCCTGATTGCATTGTTATTCGGAAGGAAAAACAGTACGAGGCAGATTCATCCGGCAAAACTCAAAATTGATAAATAACATAAGATTGCCGTGCTTTTATAATGTACATTTGCCTTATTAATATTAATTCCAAATAGCATGAGTAAACGAATATTCTTCGCGCTATACTTAACCATTATTACCTTGACCATGAATGCACAAGACAGCACAAAATATAACAAACTGACCCCCGAAGAGGAATTTGTGATATTGCATAAAGGAACCGAAGCCCCTTATTCCGGAGAGTATTATTACAATAATGCGGACGGCACCTATTTATGTAAACGCTGTAACGCGCCGCTTTACCGCTCATCGGACAAATTCGACGCCCAATGCGGCTGGCCGAGTTTTGATGATGAGATTGAAGGAGCCGTGCTGCGCAAGCCCGATGCCGACGGAAGACGCACCGAAATTTTGTGTGCCAATTGTGGCGCGCACTTGGGCCATATTTTTACCGGTGAGGGATTTACGGATAAGAATACACGCCACTGTGTCAATTCCATCAGCCTGACATTTCAACCGCTGCAAATGCCCCGGCAAGAGCAGCAGCAGGATGATAGGGCCAAAACTGATACCGCCATTTTCGCGGGCGGTTGTTTCTGGGGCATGCAGTACTATTTTGAAGATAAGAAAGGTGTGATTTCCACGCAGGTGGGTTATATCGGCGGGCATACCGAACATCCTACTTACGAGCAGGTATGCAGTCATAAAACGGGACATATCGAGGCGATTGAGGTAGTGTTTAATCCGCGAAAAATAAGCTATGAAGATCTGGCGAAATTGTTTTTCGAAATTCACGATCCCACCCAAGTGGACCGCCAGGGGCCGGATATCGGGGAGCAATACAAATCGGCTGTTTTTTATCGCGATGAGGAGCAAAAGGAAATCGCGGAAAAACTGATTAAAATATTGAAATCAAAGGGATACGATGTGGTTACCGAACTTATTCCGGCAACGAAGTTCTGGCCGGCGGAAGACTACCACCAACAATATTACGACCGCAATGGAAACCGGCCCTATTGCCATTTTTATCAAAAGAAATTTTAGCCCCGACAAACAGAAAAACGCTCAACGGCCAAGGCCATTGAGCGTTTACCGACGAATCAATTACAGCTATATTTCTTTGTACTTGTATTCATAAACACCTTGCTTAAAACCGTAATCGTAATAACCGGCTTCAGGGAAATCATTTTTGTATTTAGTATATTGAAATGTCGTTTGATGTTGGAACACACCTGCCGGATCATACTCCTTAATCTTGGTTATATTATTTTTACTCATCCAAACAGGGTCCATTGACGGAAGCTTGATATCGTAATACGGATTCTTTTTGGCATCATATTCCATTTCTTCATAGCGTACCAAGGTAAATCCGTTTCCGGTTGAGTCCACCAAATATTCAATCTTGGCGACATTATCATTATTCCAATAAAATTTCCGTTGCTCCGGATAGCCTGTTGAAGCTCCGGAATAGGTAATTTTCGCCTCGGCCAGAAGGCCGGAATTATAGGAGTATTCAATAGTTGTAATATTTCCTGAGCGGTCGTTTACAGCTTTTACCACCAAACCCGAAGCATCTAATGTATAGGATGTGTTAGAAGCGGCAATAGACATCGCCTCATCCTGATATTCAAGAGTCCGCACCGGATGATCTTTGGTGTCGTACTCATGTTTCAACACAATAAATGCCACCTTATTTTTATCGCGAAACACCTCCTTATACAATAATTTGCGGTCATTGTATGCAAAAGCATGATAGGTAGAGTCCAATGCCTGGAAGTCATTATGTTCCGTAATACGAATCTTTTTCGGCAAATCGCCGGAACCGCCGTCATCATCGGTATTATCATCATCTTTACTGCATGAAACCATCAGGAACATGCCAAAAACCATTAATAAACTTAACAGATAGAATAGTTTTTTCATAATGTGCACTTTTTAAGTTGAAAAATAAATGAACAAAAATTAAATAAAATAATATTTATCTCATTTAACCGCACAAGTTTACGAAAATTTATCCGGAAATCAAACAAAAAAACATCTCACTTGAGGCATTGAATTTGATACTTTTGCCAAAACATAAAAACATTCGGATATGGAAGATAATTTGAGCAAAGTAAAAAACAAGGTAGTGCTGGAAATGATTGCCATCGCGCACGAATTCAACCTGTTTACCGAGGATATCAAGAGTAAGAAAAAACCTGAGGATATCATGGGTTTTTATCAGAAGATTCTTCCCCTGATGTACACCAAGGCCGCTTTGCTTCCGGATATTGAGGTAAGCGACGAAGGAGCCAACGAGCGCTATGTGGCCGAAGAACACTGGGAAAATGTTTTTATGGCCATAAAAGAAAAATTCGGCCCCGCGGATGAATATTGGGAGCTGGACGGAAACAATGACACCATTAAGGCGAGCATGGCGGAAAAGCTGGCCGATATTTATCAGGACACCAAAGACTTTGTCGTGCTTTTTCAAAAAAACCTGTTGGCCGCAAAAGAGAATGCCGTATATGAAATGAAGCGACTGTTTATGGTGCATTGGGGGCCGCGCGCCCTGAGTGTAATTGCGCAAATGCACCAATTACTGTATGCCAAAGAAATTGCCCTTGAGGAAGATTTTATTTACTAAAGGCCGGATAAACCTTTTATCCGAACGATTGTCAAAACGGCATCATTTATGCTAAATGGCAGCGAAAACAAAAAACTAAAAAGTAATTTTATGAAACGTTTAATAACTCTTATCGCTCTGATTACTTTCAGCTTTATCGCCATCAACGGAATGGCACAGACTAAAGGCTACGACATAAAAGTAAAACTGCGTAATTATTCCGACAAATCATTGATGCTGGTTACCTACTACGGCACCACAAATAAAATCGTGGATACGGCTTATGTAAATAAAGCCGGCATTTTTGAATTTAAGGGTGACGAGCCTCTGGTGGGCGGCATATATTTGGTCGTGCTGACGAACAAAACCTATTTCGAGATTTTGGTAGATAAAGACCAGTTCTTCAGTCTGGAAACCGACAAAAACGACATGGTGGGCGCAATGAAGGTAAAAGGATCGACAGACAATTCAGACTTTTATGCCTTGATGCATTATATGAGCGAACTAGGCACAAAGCGCCAGGCCCTGGATGTAGAACTGAAAGCCGCGGGTGAAGATGAAGCCAAAAAGAAGGAGATTGAAGAAAAGATGAAAGCCATCGGCAAGGAAGCGGATGATTATAAGATTAAATATATGGAAGAGCATCCCAATACGCTGTTCACTACGATTCTTAAAGCTTCCAAGGAACCGGATATCCCGAAAGAATTGCCGCTGAAAGAGGACGGCACTCCGGATTCAACCTATATCTATAAATATTACCGGGCGCATTATTTCGATAATTTTGATTTTGCCGACGAGCGCCTGCTCCATACCCGTTTTTATGCCGAGAAAATCAAGAAATACTGGACCAAGATTATCCCGCAAAATCCCGATACACTGATTAATGAGGCCATTCGCATTATTGAACTTTCGAAGCCGAATAAAGAGACCTATAAGTTTACAATCTGGTATTTCACCTATACGGCCGAAACTTCCAATATTATGGGCATGGATGCTGTTTTTGTGGCCCTGGCGAAAAAATATTACCTGACGGGTGAGGCCTGGTGGGTGAGCGATAAAGTTTTAGAGAATATGCGGGAACGGGTAAACACACTGGAAAAGCTGCTTATCGGAAAGAAAGCGCCCAATATGATTATGCAAAACCCGCAACTGCAGCTGGTTTCGATGTACGATATCAAAGCGCGTTATACGCTGATTCTGTTTTGGGACCCCGATTGCGGCCATTGCCGTCACGAAATTCCGCGCATTAAAAAATGGATGGATGAGAACGCCAAAAAATATGATGTAAAAATTTATTCCGTTTGCTCGGATACCAGCATGGTAAAATGGACCAAAGCCATTAAGGAATTCGGCATTGAGGACTGGATTAATGTGAACGGTCCGCGTTCGATTACGCCCGAGTACCACGACCTGTACGATATCATCAGCACACCAACCATTTACCTGCTTGATAAGGATAAAAAGATTATCGCCAAGCGACTGAGTGAGCCACAGGTGGCCGAGTTTATCGAGCGTGACTACAAAAAGAATTATGGCGTAAAAACTAAGAAAACACCAAGCCAAAAACCGGATGCCTCGAAAATAGAGAAACCCTTAAAAGGTAGTGACTCCGTGAATATAGAAACACCCAAAAAAGTTCAAAACAAATAAAACGAAGATGAGCAAAACCGTATTAATTACAGGAGCCACAAGCGGAATAGGGAGAGCCTGTGCGGATATATTCGCAAAAAATAATTACCGGATAATCATTACCGGACGACGCAAAGAGCGTTTGAACGAAATTGCCGACAAACTGCAATCGGATTATGGTGCTGATGTGCTGACATTAAATTTCGATGTGCGTCATCGTGCCGAGGTGGAGCAAAATCTGGGTAGTCTGAGTGATGACTGGAAGCAGATTGACATCCTGATTAATAATGCGGGATTGGCCGTTGGCCTGAATACCATTCAGGAAGGCGAGATTGAGGACTGGGAACGTATGATTGACACCAATGTAAAGGGTTTATTGTATGTTACACGCAACATAGCTCCCGGCATGGTGGCCCGCAAAAGCGGCCATATCATCAATATCGGTTCCATTGCCGGTAAAGAGACTTATCCGTTCGGGAATGTGTATTGCGCGACCAAACATGCCGTGGATTCACTGACCAAAGCCATGCGCATCGATATGGTCAAGGAAGGCATTAAGGTAACGCAAATTGCCCCCGGCGCCGTCGAAACCGAGTTCTCCAATGTGCGTTTCAAAGGCGATGACGCCAAGGCCGATGCCGTTTATCAGGGCTTCGAACCCTTACACCCGGAAGATATAGCCGATGCCGTATATTATTGCGCAAGCCTGCCGCCCCACGTTAACATTAACGACCTTTTGATTATGCCGACGGCACAGGCCAATGCAACAACCATTATTCGGCAATAGGGCTTTAGCGGCAGCAAAAAGTTTTTATGGATTATTTTGGCCGGTAATTAAAATAATTTCATACTTTTGCAGCCGCTTTGGCGACAAAGTCGAGTAAGACGGGGTGTGGCGCAGTCCGGTTAGCGCACCTGCTTTGGGAGCAGGGGGCCGCAGGTTCGAATCCTGCCACCCCGACACAATAAAAAGGAGCTCGTCTCCTTTTTTTGTACCCTGAAGGTCCGGTAGCTCAGTTGGATAGAGCAGCAGCCTTCTAAGCTGCGGGTCGTGGGTTCGAATCCCGCCCGGATCACCAAATAATAAAAAGGCAGTTAAACAAACTGCCTTTTTTGTTTCTATTACAGGCGTTTAAGCTAAAAAAAGCAAAAAATAAAATTGCTTTCTTCCCCCTTTTTTTGTACACTTGTTTTACCTATGTTGTTCCGTTTCCGTTTTACTAATTCATAAAGATAGATTCATCTCCCAAATTGGTTTTATTTATTATTCAAACGATCATCACTCCATTTCCGTGGATTATTTCTAATGTATTCTGCAATACGTAAAAATTCACCCTCATTTCTAATAATGCGATCATGATAATTGGGTTGGAAGAAATGATTTTTCCTATTAAATTTCGGAATATCCAAATCATTTTCATCAATAAAATCATCTATTCGCGAATTAACCGCCGATTTAAAACCGGCCAAAAATGACG
>CAYUAN010000023.1:0-3729 GCA_964442545.1 uncultured Prolixibacteraceae bacterium
CAAATATTTTAAGCTGTTTACTACCAATTCGGTAACATAAACTTCCTTTTGCTTATCCTTTTCATTATTGCTGACCGTAAAGGCCAAAATAAGTCCCAAAGGCAGTAAAATAGCCAGGGAAATTAGAATCCTTTTTCGCATATTTTTGTTTTGAAAATTCAAGGCACGAAGTTAATAAAAAATAGCGCGGCAGCAGGTGATTAACAATTTTTAATGCTGTATATATTTTCAGCCATTTTTCACAAAACACTATACACAACCATTTTCCGGCTAAGCGCACACGCCACAGGCCGTCAAACACAGCATATAAACCCAATGTCTAAGCTATTGATAAATAGTCTAATTTTGCGCCCTCAAAATCAAAGCATGGAAGAAATAAGAAATATCGCGATTATCGCGCACGTTGACCACGGGAAAACCACCCTCGTTGACCGCCTGTTGCACCAGGTAAAACTATTTAGAGAGAATCAGGAAATGGGCGACCTTATCCTGGATAATAATGATCTGGAACGTGAACGCGGAATCACCATTTTATCGAAAAATGTAAGTGTACGCTATAAAGGCGTAAAAATTAATATTATCGATACCCCCGGCCACTCCGATTTTGGCGGAGAGGTAGAGCGTGTACTGAATATGGCCGACGGAGTTTTGCTGATTGTGGATGCCTTTGAAGGCCCCATGCCGCAAACCCGTTTTGTTTTACAAAAGGCCATCGAGCTGAATCTGAAACCTATTGTGGTTGTAAACAAGGTGGATAAACCCAACTGCACCCCGGAAGAGGCGCATGAGGCGGTTTTCGACCTGATGTTCAGTCTGGATGCCTCGGAAGAACAATTGAATTTTCCCACCGTTTACGGCTCGGCAAAGGCAGGATGGATGGGCCCCGACTGGGATAAGCCCACCGAAGATGTAAGCTATTTGCTCGACCAGATTATCGAGCATATTCCGGCACCCACGCAACGCGAGGGAACGGTACAGATGCAAATCACATCGCTCGATTTTTCGAGTTATACCGGACGTATTGCCATCGGGCGGATTCATCGTGGTAGTTTGATTGCCGGGCAGCAGGTTTCGTTAGTAAAACGGGACGGCACCATCAAAAAGGCAAGCATTAAAGAGCTCTACACTTTTGAGGGGCTGGGCAAGCAAAAAACAAAAAAAGAAGTGCAATGCGGCGAATTGTGCGCCATCTTCGGCCTGGAAGATTTTGATATTGGCGATACCGTTGCCGATTTTGAAAATCCCGAGGCCCTGAAGCCCATTACCGTGGACGAGCCCACTATGAGCATGCTGTTTACCATTAACAATTCACCGTTTTACGGTCAGGACGGTAAATATGTAACCTCTCGCCAAATCCGTGACCGTTTGTATGCCGAAACGGAAAAGAACCTGGCTTTGCGGGTGGAAGAAACTGCTGCAGCCGATGCCTTTACGGTTTTCGGGCGCGGAATTATGCACTTATCGGTTTTGGTGGAAACCATGCGCCGCGAGGGTTTTGAACTACAGTTGGGCCAACCGCAGGTAATTATCAAAATCATTGATGGAGTAAAACACGAACCGGTGGAATTATTGACCGTTCAAGTGCCCGAACAATTTGCCGGCAAAGTAATCGAACTGGTAACCGGCCGTAAAGGTGATATCGTTAATATAGAGGTAAAGGGCGATCGCAGTCATTTGAATTTTCACATTCCTTCACGCGGCATTATCGGACTGCGTAATCAGGTGCTGACCGCCACAGAGGGCGAGGCGATAATGGCTCATCGTTTGAAAGGATACGAACCCTGGAAGGGCGATTTGGGATTCCGCAGAAACGGCGCCCTGATTGCACTGGAAACCGGAACCGCCATTGCCTATTCCATTGACAAATTGCAAGATCGCGGTAAATTCTTTGTTGATCCGGGCGAGGAAGTTTATACGGGAATGGTAATTGGCGAGCATGTACGTCAGGGTGATTTGGTGATTAACATTGTAAAAACCAAAAAACTGACCAATATGCGTGCTGCCGGATCGGATGATAAGGTGCGCATTGCGCCCGCCGTGAAATTTTCTTTGGAAGAAGCGATGGAATATATTCGTGAGGATGAATATCTGGAGGTTACGCCCAATCATTTGCGCTTGCGCAAAATACTGCTGGACGAAACCGACCGAAAGCGTTTGCGCAACGCGAGCAAAGAATAGTTTTTAAGCTTCGAAATAACGCCCGATAGTCCGGTAAAGTTTTTCCTTGGCAATGGGTTTGGCCAAATAATCATCGCAGCCGTTTTTAAGGGCCTCTTCCCTGTCGTTGTTCATAGCATTGGCGGTAAGGGCAATTACCGGTAATTTCGGATCTTGTGATTTCAGATATTGAGTCAGTTCGTATCCGTTAATTTTCGGCATTTTCACATCCACCAAAACCAAATCGATTTTGCCGGCGTTTTGATCATACACCTGTGTTGCTTCCAGGCCGTCATTAGCCATCATGATATTCACTTTTGTCTTGGACAAAACCACTTTTACAAATAATTGATTCGAAGGATCATCCTCAGCAATCAGAATCGTTTTATCACTCCAGTTGATATCTTTTTCATCCCGCTTTTCCATATTTCTTTCAAGTTGTTCCTCCCTAATATGTATATTCAGCGAAAAGCTAAACACACTTCCGGCGCCCGGTTCCGATTGTACTTTAATCCCGTCACCACCCATCATTTTCAGCAAACTATTACTGATACTAAGCCCTAAACCGGCCCCTCCGAAGTTATTATCCGCCTCGTCATGCAGCTGCACAAAGCGATAGAAAATAATTCCCTGCTTCTCCGCGGGAATACCGCAACCGGTATCACGAACGGCAAGTCTTAACGTATTTCCCTCCCTTTTCAATGTCAAGACGACTTCACCCTTTTGGGTAAACTTAATTGCATTATCCAATAAATTTTCCAGCACCTGGCGGATGCGATATTCATCACCCAGCACCATCAGATTTTCATTATTTCCGCAATTGCAAGTCAGGTCAATCTCTTTTTCCGGCTCAGCAAGCAAACGCTTCCGTGCGCTATCCATTGCTTTACGTATCACCTTGCCAATCTGCAAAGGCCGGTTTTCAAGTTCCAGCACTCCCGACTCAATTTTCGAGATGTCCATAATATTGCTGATCATTTTCAACAAATCGTTTCCCCGCTGCTGAATGATATTAATGTATTGATCACGATGTTTTTTATCCAAGGAGCCATCGCGTAATAAATCGCTGAATCCCATAATCGCGTTCATCGGGGTACGAATCTCGTGCGAGATATTGGAAAGGAATGAAGCCTTCAGCCGCTCTCCTTCCTCGGCGCGTTCTTTCATGCGAATCAACTCCTCTTCCATCTTTTTCCTGGCGGTAATATCGCGGGCAATCATCAGCATCGTATTTTCCCCTTCGGATTCCAAATGCCTTCCCGACATCAGGATGGTCTTCATTTTACCGCCCATCTTCATCAGCAACTCCACATTTTCAATATACCCATTAGTCATTATTTCCCTAACGATGTTATCACGGTCATTCACTGATTGGTAAAAGCCAAACTGCTCAACAGGCTTGCCTATTACCTCTTCACGAGTTTTTTGCGCAATGGTTAATGCCGCATCATTCACTTCAAGAAAAGTTCCGGATTCGATATCCGTAATGGTTACCGGGTCGGGAATCAGGTTAAAGAAACTGCGGAAACGCTTTTCACTTTCGACAAGTCTTTTACGGGCTCTGTTTTTCTC
>CAYUAN010000024.1:0-4935 GCA_964442545.1 uncultured Prolixibacteraceae bacterium
GAATTTATTGAATAACGAACTGATAATTCAAGGCGTGCGTATGGTGTTTCTGAGTGATTCGCAGCAGGTATTTATTTATCCCGCACACAAACAGGTAACGGTAATGAAAAATCGTGACTTTAAGTTTGACGGTATCATCCGTGCCGGAAAATTTGATTTGGCTGCTCGCGAGTGCTATTTCAGCTATGAAAAGTTTGAACTGGATTTACCGGTTATTGATTCGCTGAGCTTTCGTGTAACATCATTTGATCCCAACGAATTCGGTGAGCATTATCAGGTAAGGGTAAAGAGTTTGCTTCGTGATTTGAAGGGTAATATATTGATAGATAAGCCGGATAATAAATCGGGAAGGAAGATGTTTGCCGAGTATCCGATTATGAACAGTAAGTCCTATTCTTATGTGTATTACGACCAAAAGTCAATTTTTAATGGGGTATATACCAAGGATAAGTTTTATTATCGTTTAGACCCTTTCTCTATTGACAGTCTGGACAACTTTGAGACAGATAAAATTCAGTTTGAGGGGTCCTTGACCTCAGCCGGAATTTTTAAGGATATTGAACAACCATTAAAGGTGCAGCCCGATTATTCGCTTGGTTTTGTCTACCATACGGGTTCTGCCGGCAGGGGCCTATACGGGGATAAAGGAAAGTTTATCGCAGAAATTAGCTTGAGTAATCAGGGTTTGCGTGGAAATGGCGCGATAAATTATCTGACCTCAACCTCCTATTCCGACAATTTTATGTTCTTTCCTGATTCGACCAATGCCAATTTGAGCTCGTTTGAGATTGAGGAACGAAAACAGGAGGTGCAATACCCATTTGTGATGGCGGATAGTGCCTATATGCATTGGACGCCTTATCAGGACCAGATGAACTTGTCAAATCTCGATTTGGACCAGCCCATGGCGATGTACTCTTCTGAAGCACATATGAATGGAACCTTGAATCTGCGTCCGAGCGGATTAGAGGGTAATGGGGTGATATTTATTAAAGAAGCCGAGATGGTTTCCGGATTGTATAAATTTAAGTATTCCGAGTATTTTGCCGATACGGTGGATTTCCGTTTGAAAAAATTCGTTGATATTGATGAGGAGGATTTGGAAAGTGAGAATGATTACGCTTACGAAACCAATAACTTCAGTACTCATGTGGACTTTGATGAACGTAAGGCTGATTTTGAGGCTAATGGCGGAGAACAAAAGGTTGACTTTCCGGAAAATATGTATATCTGTTATATGGATAAATTTACCTGGTATATGGACCGGGACGAAACAGAGTTCAGCAGTAAAACAAAGGAAACCGAGGAATTCAAAAATGCATCATTACGCGACAAGATTGATTTGGATTTGGCCGGTTCACAATTTGTCTCTACGCATCCCGATCAGGATTCCCTGACTTTTTATGCCCAACGGGCTATATTTTCCCGTCATAATTCTTTGATTACGGCAAATGAGGTTGCCTTTATTTTGGTGGCCGATGCTGCCCTGTTCCCGGATAACGGTAAGGTGCTGATTCACAAAAAAGCGGATATGGAGGAACTGTCCAATGCGCGCCTGGTGGTAAATACCACAACAAAATACCATGAGTTGTATAATGGTACATTTAAAATTCTTGGACGCAAAAAATACTATGGCCGTGCGCTTTACGATTATAAGGATGAGGACGGAAATATTCAGAATATTTTCTTTACCGAAATCGAAGTGGATACTACGGGGACCTCGTTGGGCCATGGACGTCTGGAGGAATCTGCACAATTTACACTCAGTAAAAACTTCGATTTTGTGGGGGATGTGAATTTGGTTGCCAATAAAGAATTCCTGCGTTTTATGGGAGGAACTTCCATCACACATAATTGCGATACCAACCAGCGCGAACGTTTGTTTTTCGATGCCTATATCGATCCGGTGGATATTCGCATACCGGTACCCGAGCAGCCGCTCACACCTTCGCATGCCGATCTTTTTGCGGGGATGCTGGTCAATAGCAATGGTTTGAAAATTTATCCTGCATTTTTGCAAAAGAAACGGCGCTCCAGTGATAAACTTGTATTCTCGGCAAACGGTTACTTAATCTATGATAAATCGTTGCAGGAATACCGTATTTCAACCGAAGACCGTTTGAATAAAACTAATAAAACGGATAATTATCTGAGCTTGAGTAAGCGTTCTTGTGAAGTCTTGTCCTCGGGACAACTCAAACTGGCCTTTAATACCGGTTGGGTGGAGGCCAGGGCTTATGGTGATATGACCTATTATTCTCGAAAAGATTCCACAAGTGTTCATGTGGCCATTCCTTTTGATTTCTTCTTTAACGAAAAAGCGCTGGAGATTATGGCCAATGACCTGAATTCGCGTATGGAGTTGGATGCGGTGAATTTGCAAAGCGAAAATATGCGCATGATGCTGGGAAAACTCGAAGGCGAGGATAAAGCGGAAAAACTGATGACCGAGATTGCTACCCATGGCGGGGCTTTCCGTAAGGTGCCTGAATCCTTGCAAAAAACACTGGTGATTGCCGATGTGGAAATGAAATGGAATCCGCGTACGAAATCATTTGTTTCCACCGGAAAAATCGGGATTTCAAATATGGGTAAAGTGCAGATATTGAAATATGTGGATGGACGTATTGAAATTAAAAACAAAGGAAGTAATGTGAAGATTACCATAGCTTTTGACCTTGGCGGTAAAGAGTATTATTTCTTTATGTACAATTCGTCTAACGGACTTATGGCGGCGTATTCATCAAATAAGGATTTCCTGACACAAATTAAAGAAACCAAGCCGGACGATCGTAAGTTGAAAACATCAGGCAAAGAAAAACCATACTCGTATTATATTTCAACGGCGACTTCCTATAAGGCCTTTATGCGGAAAATGAAACTTTATTTTTAGTGAGTAATTGCATGAATGAATATAGGGGAAAAGCAATCTTTATATTTAACGTAAATTTGCCGGAAATAAATTTAAACATTTAAGCCGATGATACCCTTTTCGCCTCCGCGCATGGACCAAAAAATCATAGATGAAGTAGTAGATACGCTGCAATCGGGATGGATTACTACCGGCCCGAAAACCAAAAAACTGGAGCAATTAATTACGAACTATTGCGGGCACAAGTCCACGCTTTGCGTAAACTCAGGTTCCGGCGGATTGGAGCTGATGTTGCGTTGGTTTGGGATTGGCGAAGGTGATGAGGTGATTCTGCCGGCCTATACCTACACGGCCACGGCCAATGTGATTGTGCACACAGGCGCCAAGCCCGTTTTTGTGGATGTGGGCAACGATTTTAATATTTCGGTGGACGAAATTCGTGAGGCAATTACTCCGAATACCAAGGTAATTATGCCGGTGGATATCGGGGGCTGGCCTTGCGATTATGATGAGATTAATGCCTTGGTGCGCGAGGAGGAGATTAAGAAACTCTTCAAACCCAAAACAGAGGAACAAAAGAACCTCGGCAGGATACTGGTTTTGTCGGATGCGGCTCATTCGCTGGGCGCGGAATATAAAGGGAAGAAAAGCGGAAACCTCACCGATGTTACGGTGTTTTCATTTCATGCCGTTAAAAACCTGACGACCTCCGAAGGGGGTGCTATCTGTTTGAACCTGCCGGAGCCGTTTCATAATGAAAATCTGTATAAATACCTGAACATAAAATCACTGCACGGTCAATCCAAGGACGCTTTAGCCAAAACACAAATCGGTAATTGGCGTTATGATGTGCTGGAGGCGGGCTATAAGTATAATATGACGGATATCGCCGCAGCCATGGGTCTGGTGGAGATACAACGCTATGAGGAGGATATGCTCGTAAAACGGAAACATATTTTCGATCGCTATGCCGAAGCATTTTCAAAATATGACTGGGCAATTATTCCGCAGTATGAATCGGAAACCAAACGATCGTCTTATCACGTATTTATGCTGCGTATCAAAGGAGTAACCGAGGTGCGGCGCGATCAGATTATAAGCGGCATATTCAAGCGGGAGGTTTCGGTGAATGTGCATTTTATTCCCGTTCCCATGATGTCCTACTATTCGGGTTTGGGTTATAGCATCGGTGAAGCACCTAATGCTTTTATGCTCTATGCGAGTGAGATTAGTTTGCCGGTTTATTATGATTTGACGGATGAACAAATTGATACGGTGATAAAGGCTGTGGTTGAATCGGTAGAAGCCGCATTTAAGTTGTAAGAATGCTGAAACGTTTATTTGATATAATCTTTTCATTGGGCGCTTTGATTGTGCTTTCGCCCGTATTGTTTTTGCTGGCTCTGCTCATCGTGCTCGATTCGCGTGGTGGCGTGTTTTATAAGCAAATAAGAGTGGGGAAGGGCAATAAGGATTTCGGCTTGTTTAAGTTTCGTACCATGCACAAGGATGCCCATAAAAAAGGATTGCTGACCGTTGGCGGGCGCGACCCGCGGATTACACCTATCGGTTATTTTTTACGAAAATACAAATTGGATGAATTGCCTCAGTTTATTAATATTCTGAAAGGTGAAATGAGTTTTGTGGGCCCCCGCCCCGAAGTACGCAAATATGTCGATTTATATACGCCTGAGCAATTGCGGGTACTGGAGGTAAAACCGGGCCTGACCGATTATGCCTCCATCGAATATATGGACGAAAATGATTTGCTGGCCGCTTCGGAAAATCCGGAGCAGACTTATATCGAGGAGATTATGCCGGCTAAACTAAAATTAAACTTGCGCTATATCGATGAGCAGAGTTTTCTGACGGACATAAAAATCATTTTACGCACATTATCCAAAATCGTATCACGTTAATCAAACCATGAGATTTCCACGAAACAGAATTATAGCACTTTTCGGGGCTTTAGCCCTCTTGGGTACGTCTTGTATTCTGTATCGCATGAACTCCAAGCCGATGTATAATCACTATATTAAATATGCGCCTTTTGATGCTATTAT
>CAYUAN010000025.1:0-7541 GCA_964442545.1 uncultured Prolixibacteraceae bacterium
TGAATGCCGATTTTCCCCAATACACCAAAAAGGTAATCACGGAAATTAAGATGCGGGGTTTTGGCGTTTAATGGAGTTTAGCTGATGAAAAAGCGGAGCAAAAAGGAACGAAAACGCAGACGAAGATTACTTATCTGGACGGTGGTGCTCTTTTTGGGAATCGCCTTATCCTGGTTCGTTTTTGCATACCGCTACAAGATTTACAATTACGCCCGCCATCTTTATTTTTCCAATCATAAACCGGCTCCGAAAAAGATAAACAAGACCTATCCCTTGGGCGTGCCCGTTCCGAAGAATTATTCGGTTTTCGGTACGGATGTTTCGCGCCATCAGGGCCGAATCGATTGGGAAGAACTCTCGAAATTTCGTTTTAACGGAAAGAGAATAGAGTTTGTGTTTATCAAAGCCACGGAAGGGGCTACCTGGGAAGACCCGGAGTTTAATTACAATTGGCGCAAAGCCAGGAAGTACGGCATCCTGCGCGGGGCCTATCATTTTTATCGACCGAAGATTCATTCGAGTCAGCAGATGAAAAATTTTACGGATAAGGTGGAGATGAAAGCGGGTGATTTGCCGCCTGTGCTGGATGTGGAAATTGAAAGTTCCCTGCCCAAAAGCACCTACCGCAAAGGCGTGTTGAATTGCCTGAAAATCATGGAACGAACCTATGGGGTAACGCCTATAATTTATACGAACCAAAAACTCTACCGGGAGTATTTTAAGACTCAGGAGTTTGCCCGTTTCCATTTTTGGATATCGAGGCTGCAGCGCACCCCGCCACGCAATTCCGACTGGGATTTTTGGCAATTTACCTATGAGGCGGTATTGCCCGGAACGGATGAATATGTGGATATTAATGTTTATAATGGCTCGCTGGAGCAACTGAAAAAGATTTTGAAAAAGTAAAACCCATCGCTATGAAAATTATTTGTATCGGACGTAATTATGTAATGCACGCCAAGGAATTGAATAATCCGGTGCCCGAAAAACCCGTATTTTTTATGAAGCCCGAAACAGCACTCTTGTTGAAGAACCGGCCCTTTTTTCATCCTGATTTTTCCAATGACATTCATTATGAGGTGGAACTGGTTTTTCGTATTAATAAGGTGGGTAAGCATATTCAGGAGAAGTTCGCGCATACCTATTACGATAAAGTGGCCATCGGTATCGACCTGACCGCCCGTGATGTGCAGGCGGAATGCAAGGCCAAGGGCTTGCCCTGGGAACCGGCAAAGGCCTTTGATTCTTCGGCACCCTTGAGCGAGTTTATTCCGGTTTCGGATTTCGATTCAGTACACGATATTAATTTCAGCTTAAACAAAAACGGGGTGCAAGTGCAGTCGGGCAATTCCAAGGATATGCTTTTTAATATCGACCGGATAATCGCCTATGTTTCGCAATTCGTAACGCTGAAAATCGGTGATCTGATTTATACGGGAACGCCGGCCGGTGTGGGGAAAATCGCGATTGGTGATGAGTTTGAGGCCTTTATCGAGGGGAAAAGCATGCTGAAGATGCGGGTGAAGTAAGGCAAAAGGCGTCTCGACTACGTTCGACGGCCTTCAAGGCAAAAGGAAAAAGTGTGAAGGCAAAAGTTGGGGACTCGACTCCACTCGGCCACCTGGAAGTTGGCGTCTCGACTCCGCTCGACGACCTGGAAGTCGGAAGACGGAAGACGGGGCCTCGACTCCGCTCGGCCACCTGGAAGTTGGCGTCTCGACTCCGCTCGACGACCTGGAAGTCGGAAGACAGAAGACAGAAGTTGGAGCACAGATTCCGCGAGCGCGCAGCGCGAAGCGGACTTTACCCGTGCAAAACCCAATTACCGCAGGTCATCGAGCGGAGTCGAGATGCCTGGGGTTTATACCTATTTTGAGCCATTCTACAAGCAAAAAAACCAAGTGTAGGCATCCTGTCCTCACGGCACAGATTCCGCGAGCGCGCAGCGCGAAGCGGACTTAATCCGTGCCAAAACCAACGCACTCCAACAACCCACCGAGAAAGAATCCCTCTTTGAGAAGGGAGGCTGGGGCCTCGACTCCGCTCGACGACCTTCAAGGCAAAAGGTTGAAGGAAAAAGAAATAAAAAGACTGAAGGACAATACTTTCCGGCAGACAAGTCTATTGCCCGATAAAAATTTTCTTTGTAAAGACGCCTCTTTGGTTTTTAATATGCACGATATAATAAGCAGAAGGAATGTCCTTTACATTAATCATATTAATTCCGTAAACCACCCGGTCGTACAAAACTGCTCTGCCGGCCATATCGTACAAAGTGAACTCGGCTTTACGGTTTTCTGTTTCCAGAGAATTTATTACAATTGAACCATTATCATAATAGGCAAGATAAGCATTAGGTGTTAATTTACACTCTTGTACATTGCCGATAATAAAAAAATTGGATTCGATAATTATCGTGTCAATCAGCCGACCTTCTTTATGCGTATCGACTGAATCGCTCCAAAAACTTAATCGAAATAAGAGTGTATCGGTAACGCCTTTACTCCCTTTACGGGCAGACAGCCCAAATGCCAAACGTGCGTACTCCGCTTGAAGTTTTGTTCCTCCCTTGGGAACATTATACGCCGTTGATAAATAGCCGTTCCAATTATATGAACTATCATAATTACAAGTTAATAAAGGCGTGCCGATATTAGCGTAATACCCCTTTAATTTTTCCCAGTTGTGCATAAAAGTATCATAAAACTCTATCGCTATACCGTCATGCAAGCTGTCTGTCCGGTATTTATGGTGCAATGTAATCCCAAAAGATATGAAAGAATATTTAGAATACATACTGTTATCAATGGCTATACTGAACAATACATACGAAGTGTCATTGACCGGATAATCCGCTACCGAATCTGTTGTCAGCACCGTATAATTTGTTTGCGCAAAACCGGGCTTATTCACTTTGGCATATTGCCAAATATTATTCGGCCGCATGGTATCAATCAGGAAATAGGCCTGCGCTGAAGTATCAGCCATGGAAAACACCATCGGTCTGAATTTATCTATTGTACCCGGCACAAATAATGAATCATAAATTATTGGCTTCTGAGCGCTCAGGTCGAGGAGAAAGAAAGACAGAAGAGTAAAAATAAGGAATCTCATTGCAGCGGATTTATTAACATTAATAGTGTATAATGCTTTGACAAATTTAATAATAAATAGTTGCATTTGGCTATATTTGAACTTCATAATATCGAAAGCTTATGAAAAAGATTTTAATGGTTTGTTTGGGAAACATCTGCCGCTCACCGATGGCGGAAGGAATTGTGCGGGCAGAATTGGAAAAGGCAGGAATTACCGATGTGCAGGTGGATTCGGCAGGAACGGCTGCCTATCATGTCGGCGAACCGGCCGACGCCCGTGCTCAAGCCGAATTGCGCAAACACGGAATTGACATCAGCTACGAACGGGCGCAGAAACTCAGCCCCTACCATCTGGAGGAGTATGATATGATATTCGCGATGGACCGCTCCAATTATTCGGATATTCTGATGCTGACAAAAGATGAGGAAGAGCGAAAAAAAGTGGATATGTTTATGAATCTTTCCAGGCCCGGGAAAAACACCCCTGTGCCCGACCCTTACTACGGCGGAGACGAGGGTTTTCGCAATGTATATAAAATGCTGAAGGAATCGGCTGAGGTGTTGGTAGAGCGTTTAAAAGAAGAAAAAGAAAATAAATAATTATTAATCCGTAATACTGAATATTATTATGGCAGATGTAATTGACTACCGGATATTTGGCGACGATATGCAAATCGTTGAAATTGAGTTGGACCCGGGCGAGGGAGTTCGGGCCGAAGTGGGCGCGATGATGTATATGGATGAATCCATCAGGATGAATACGGGAACCGGCGGAGGCATCTTCAAAGGTTTTAAGCGTATGCTTACCGGCGATGGTTTCTTTATCACTTCCTTTGTGCACAGTGGCAGCGGAAAAGCCAAAGTGGCTTTCGGCGCTCCTTTCCCGGGAAAAATCATTCCCTTGGATTTAGGAGCCGTAGGCGGGGAATTTATAGTGCAAAAAGACGGTTTTCTCTGTGCCGCGAAAGGCATTGATATCGATATCGCTTTTACCAAACGCATTGGTGCCGGCTTATTTGGCGGCGAAGGATTTATCCTGCAACGACTGCGTGGTGACGGGCTGGCTTTTGTACATGCGGGCGGAACCATTATTGAAAAGACGCTAATGCCCGGCGAACGTCTGGTAGTTGACACCGGAGCCATGGTAGCCATCGCCCCGACGGTGGACTACGACATTAAATTCATTGGCGGATTTACCAACGCCCTGTTCGGAGGCGAGGGCCTGTTTCTGACTACCTTAACCGGACCGGGACGCGTTTATCTGCAGAGTTTACCCTTCTCGCGTTTGGCCGACCGTATAATCTCCTCCGCGGGCGGAAACCGGGGCGAAAGCAAGGGTGTGGCCGGAATCGGCGGAGGTTTGCTCGGAGGTATTCTGGGCGGGAATGACAAATTTTAGAACAAAACATGCTTGGTCTTAAGAAAAAGAAGTATCAATCATCCGGCTCATTATCGAGTCTGGCCATGCGCCGTTTCCGGCGCAATAAAATGGCGATGACTGCTTTTTTTATGATTCTTTTTGCCAGTGTAATAGCGATTCTGGGCTATTTGATCACCCCGGATGATACCCCTTTTGCCAACGACCAGTCTTTGGAACTGGCGACCAAAAAGCCCGGATTTTCCGTTGAAATTTTGGAACGGCGCTTAAACAAACCCGCTAAAAATATTTCGTGGTTTCATAAAATGATTTTCGGTGCGCCCAAGAGATACGAGCATATCCCGATTGTTTCGTACGAATTTGATGGCGACCTGATAAAAGTAGAGCATTATACGGGCATGCAGCCCAATAACGGAGCGATTGAATACTATTCACTGGCGGATGTGCATTCATCATTGAGCACAAAGAATACCGTTTTGGTAGTAGAGGATTCTATTTTTTATACCGATCTGGAGGGACAAAAACATGCTTATTCCATTGCCGGATTGCAAAAAGTTATTGAAGAAAATAATATTAAACCCAAGCATTTCATTTTGGGGACTGACCGCTTTGGCAGGGATTTGCTGAGCCAATTAATTATCGGCACACGGGTAAGTCTGAGTGTCGGCTTTATCGCGGTTTTAATCTCACTGATTATCGGCATTACGCTGGGGGCGATTGCCGGATATTTCGGCGGTTGGATTGATCAACTTATTGTTTGGTTTGTCAATGTGGTTTGGTCCATCCCTACCCTGCTTTTGGTAATTGCCATCACGATGGCCTTGGGCAAAGGATATTGGCAAGTATTTATCGCCGTGGGGCTAACGATGTGGGTGGAAGTGGCCCGTGTGGTGCGCGGGCAAGTGATGAGCATTCGCCAAAAAGAGTTTGTGGAGGCAGGAACGGCATTGGGTTATTCGCATACACGCATTATTTTCCACCATATTCTACCGAATGTTATCAGTCCGCTTATCGTAATTTCTGCGGCGAATTTCGCGGCGGCCATATTGATTGAGGCCGGGCTGAGTTTTCTGGGAATCGGTGTTCAGCCGCCCGTCCCATCCTGGGGCATTATGATTAAAGAGCATTACGGCTACATTATTCTCGATTACGCCTATCTGGCCATTTTGCCCGGATTGGCCATAATGTTTATGGTACTGGCATTTATGGTGATGGGCAATGGTTTGCGCGACGCCCTGGATGTGAAGTTGGTGGATGATTAGGCAAAAAGTTACCGATTTAATACAGATTGCTAATTTTTGTCAGTTTCCCGCTTGATTTTTTAATCTTAAAGTGGTAACTTCTTATTACTGTTACTTGGCTAACAGAAAAATATTTTGTGTATATTTGCCCTGACATCAAAAAATGAACACGACTATGGAATTATTACCGGAAAGAACCGTAGAACGATTGAGTCAGTACCGCAGAAGTTTACAGCGCGTACTTGATGAAGGGAAAACGCATATATATTCACACGAAATAGCTAAATTACTGCATATTACACCGGTGCAAGTTCGCCGCGACATTATGTTAATCGGACATACCGGCACTTTGCGCAAGGGCTATGATATCAAAAATCTTATCGGCCTGATTGGCGAGATTATCGATTGCAGCACCGAGCAAAGAGTGGCTATTGTGGGTGTGGGAAAATTAGGACAGGCACTATTAAATTATCTTTCCGAGAGTAATACCAAACTAAAGATTTCGGCCTTATTTGATAATAATCCCGATAAAATCGGACGTACTTTCTCGGGTATAGTATGCTATTCGGTGGATCGCCTGGACGAAATAATACGCCGTGAAAAAATCAGTATTGCCATTCTAACCGTTCCGCCGGAACACGCCCACGGTATTAAAGACAAACTATTGGAAGCAGGTATTTTAGGCATTATTAATTACACGCCTGTTTCACTGAATGTGGAAGGAGCATTTCTGGAAGAATATGATGTGATTACGTCTTTGGAAAAAGTGGCCTATTTTGCCAAACCGCGCCATGCGGCATTATTATAAGCAAGCAGCCTGCCAAAATATAGTAAACAAAAAAGCCATCGCAAAGCGATGGCTTTTGTTTTATGGTTTAGCTTGTATTACAGCTGCGGACCGGCAGCAACAAGCGATTTTCCTTCTTCATTATCCGTAAACTTCTCGAAATTATCGATATATAACTTAGCAAGTTTAACGGCTTTTTCATTCCACTCTTCAGGATTGGCATAAGTATCGCGGGTATCCAAAATTGATGAATCCACACCCGCCAATTCCGTAGGAATTTCCAAATTAAATACCGGCAAAGTTTTGGTCGGCGCCTTTTCGATATCTCCATTCAGAATGGCGTTTATAATACCACGCGTATCCTTGATGGAAATACGTTTTCCGGTACCGTTCCACCCGGTATTTACCAGGTAGGCCTTGGCACCGCTCATATCCATTTTACGCAACAACTCCTCCGCATATTTTGTAGGATGGAGCGACAGGAATGCCTCACCAAAACAAGCCGAGAAAGTCGGTTGCGGCTCGGTAACACCCAATTCGGTGCCGGCCAGTTTAGCCGTAAATCCGGAAAGGAAATGATATTTGGTCTGCTCGCGCGTAAGTTTGGCTACCGGCGGCATCACGCCAAAAGCATCGGCGGTAAGGAAAATAACCTTGGTCGCGTGCCCGCCTTTAGAAACGGGGGTAACGATATTCTCAATATGATAAATCGGATAGGAAACCCGCGTGTTCTGCGTCAATGAAGAATCCGAAAAATCAATTTTTCCGTTTTCATCCACCACCACATTCTCCAGCAAAGCATCACGCTTAATGGCACCATAAATTTCCGGCTCGCTTTCGGGGTCCAAATCAATGGTTTTTGCATAACATCCGCCTTCGAAGTTGAATACACCATCATCATCCCAACCATGCTCATCATCACCAATCAAAGCACGACTGGAATCGGTGGAAAGCGTTGTTTTACCGGTACCCGAAAGACCGAAAAATACAGCCACATCACCATCTTTACCCATATTGGCCGAGCAGTGCATCGAAGCAAT
>CAYUAN010000026.1:0-2774 GCA_964442545.1 uncultured Prolixibacteraceae bacterium
TGCAGCTACTTCCTATATCGATGCGCAAATTGGCTTAGTGCTTGCCGAATTGAAGAAGAAAGGTCTGGATAAAAATACCATTATTGTATTATGGGGCGACCACGGCTGGCATTTGGGCGACCACGGGCTATGGGCCAAGCATACCAATTTTGAGCAGGCGACCCGTTCTCCTTTAATTATCATTGACCCGAGCAAGAAACCGGGTAAAACAACCATTCCTGTGGAGTCGCTGGACTTATTTCCCACTTTGTGTGCGCTGACAGGCATTCCTGAGGAGCCAAGCTTGCAGGGAACGAGTCTGGTTCCGATACTGGACGGTAAAGAACCGGAAAAGAAATACGCCGTTTCACAATGGCCCAAAACCAATGGTATGGGCTATACCTTGCGTACCGAACGATACCGTTATACCGAATGGTATAAAAACTACAACAGCACCATGCCGCGTGATCCGAAAAAAATTATCGGAACAGAGCTGTATGATTATCAGGAAGACCCCTTAGAGACTAAGAACCTGGTAAAAAACAAGAAATACGCCGAAGTATTGGCGGAACACCAGAAGTTGTTGCATGATTTTCTTGATGCCCAAGTGGGAAGTACCATGAGCGCTACCGTTGAAGATCCTTTACTGAAAGAGACTCCGGGCAAGCCGAAAGGCAAACCCATCCGGCAAATTGTGGCGGAGAATTTTAAGGAAGGAACTGTATATGTGGGCGCATCGGTGGCATATGACTACCTTGGTACCGATGCTGCAAACTTATTGGCCGAGCAATTTTCATATACTACTCCGGAGAATGCCGTGAAACAAACGGCGGTACACCCCAAGCCCGGTGTATGGCGTTGGGATCGTATTGACGCCATCTTAAAATATGCCGCCAAAAATAAAATGGTGGTTCGTTTGCATGGCCCGATTAGTCCGCAGACCTCGAAATGGGCTAAGGCAGACAATCGTACAGCGGAGGAATTGCTGAAGAATATGACGGAATATATGACCGGGCAATGCAAACGCTACAATGATAATGAGGTGGTGAAATGGATGGATGTGGTGAATGAAACCGTAAATGACGATGGTTCTTGGTTTGCGCCGAAGCCCGGGGTAGATCAATGGGAAAACCCGTGGCTGAAAATCGGTTTGAATGAAGACAGCATTCCGATTTATATCGTTAAAGCTTTTGAAATAGCAAATCAATATGCGCCCAATATAAAATTGGTGTATAATCAGCATGCCGGGATGGAACCGGTGATGTGGGAGCGGGTGAAAAAGACCATTTTGTATCTCCGCAAAAAAGGTTTGCGTGTGGATGGAATCGGTTGGCAGGCGCATTTACGCTCGGAAAAACCTTTGGCTTTTTCGGAAAAAGATATGAATTATCTTGCCGGATTAATCGATTGGGCACATAAAAATAATCTGGAGTTTCATGTTACAGAAATCGACTACCGCATCAAAAAAGGCGGAATGGATCCGGCAGATTTGAAAAAACAAGCCAACGCCTATTCTAATATTCTTAAAGTATTGTTAAGTAAACGCAATTCGGGTGTGGTAACTTATAATACTTGGGGGCTGATGGATGGCGACGATAAAAGCGAACACCATAATTTGTCGCGTTTTATTTTTGATAAACAGTTACGGGCAAAACCGGCTTACTACGCCATTCAAAAAACACTGGAGCATCCCGATGATTTGGATTTGGTCATTCCTCGTAAATCCACGGTGGATGATGGTAAGAACCTTCTTAAAAACGCGGGTTTTGAAAAAGATATGAAACACTGGGTTTCGTTCGGAAGCGTTAAACCGGAGCACGATTTGGAACAGCGCAGCGGAAGGTCCTGCATCAGATTGAATGCCGATAAATCAGGGGTAAAGCAAAAAGTTAGTGTGAAGCCGAATACGAATTATGTTTTAACCGCCTGGGTGAAATCATCCAATGGAGAAAAAATACGGGTTAAAGTGAAGATGGAAGGGCAGAAGGATATCGGCAAAACGATTACTTCCGGTTCATATACCAAAGTAAAGCTGAAGTTTAATTCGGGAACGGCAACCGAAATTGCCGTGGTTTTTTCCAAATGGAATTCGGGAGACAGCCCGGCTTGGGCCGATGATTTTTACTTAATAAAGGAGGATAAATAATGTTGAAAAATACAATTATAACATTGATTTTGTTTGTCCTGGCATCCTTTTCGGGTCAGGCGCAAATAACGCAACGTCAAGCGAGTTATGAGTTTAACAAAAAGCTTGGGCGCGGGGTGAATTTTATGGGTTCACGAATAAACAATAATTTGCATCATCCTCATGATTTTGAGTTGCTGCGCGAGAATAAATTTACCCACGTACGTATCGGGAGCAGGGTGTGGCAACATGTTGGGCCGGCACCCGATTATACCATTGACTCCGCGAAACTTGCTTCTTATAAAAATGCCGTGGATTGGGCTCTGGACCAGAATATCATGGTGGTAGTCGATCCGATACATGCCTGGAAAACTTATGCAGATTCGAATTTGGCAAAGTTGGTGAAACTATGGGAGCAAATCGCAACGGAATTCGCTTCTTACCCCTTGGATTCGGTTGGATTTGAAATTTTTAATGAGCCGGTTTACAAAACCTTGGATTTGAAAAAAATGATCGACAGTTCGCTGGCTGCCATTCGCTCGGTACCCGGCAATCAGCAACGTATCGTATTTGTTACCGGTAAGTCTTTTCCGACATCCCAGGGCTTAATCAATGCGTTTAACGACAGCATTATTCCGGCAAACGATATGTATTTGATTGGCACCTTTCA
>CAYUAN010000027.1:0-13164 GCA_964442545.1 uncultured Prolixibacteraceae bacterium
CGCGGAATCCAGGCCGGGAGGACGGATTCCTGCGCCAGGTTTTTGCTTGCAGAAGGATTCAAAAAGGTGGAAACCGCGGGCATCTCGACTCCGCTCGATGACCTTTGGTAATAGGGTTTTGCACGGTTCGAGTCCGCTTCGCGCTGCGCGCTCGCGGAATCTTGGTCCCAACTTCCGACTTCTGTCTTCCGGCTTCCGGCTTCCAGGTGGCCGAGCGGAGTCGAGGCCCTGTCTTCCAACTTCCAGCACACCGAGCGGAGTCGAGGCCCTCTCCATCAATACTCCCGCAATCCTATTTCGTCTCCATGCAAAATCTTAATATAATTTTCGTAGCGGCTAAACGGAATCTCGCCCCGGCGAACGGCTTCAATCACCGCGCAATCGGGTTCGTGCTCGTGGGTGCAATTGTTAAAGCGGCAATCGTGCATATAGGCGCGCATTTCGGGGAAGTAGTGCGAGAGCTCCTCCTTTTCGAAATCAATCAGGCCAAACTCTTTTATGCCCGGACTGTCAATAATATACGCTCCGAATTCCAGATGATGCATTTCGGCGAAGGTCGTTGTATGTTTCCCTTTGGCGTGCGCGTCCGATATTTCACCCACACGAATATTTTTGCTCGGGTCGAGGGCATTAATCAGGGCCGATTTCCCCACACCAGAATGACCGGAAAACAGACTTACCTTGTCCTTCATTTCTTTTTTCAGGGCGTCCAGATTAATCTTCTTCGCCGCGGAAACATCAATACAGGGATAGCCCGCGTTTTCGTATATATTTTTCAGTTCTTCCTTGGCGGCATTCAGGGCTTCATCGTAGATGTCGATTTTATTGAATACCAGCAGGGCGGGGATATGGTAAGCTTCGGTGGTTATCAAAAAGCGGTCGATAAAACCCGTGGAGGTGCGCGGGAAAGCCATTGTAACCACCAGAATCGCCTGGTCGATATTGGCCGCGATGATATGCGCCTTTTTCGAGAGGTTTACCGATTTGCGGATGATGTAATTTTTCCGGTCTTTAATGGTATGGATCAGCCCGATTTTTTTGTCGTCTTTCCATTCAAATGAGACGAAATCGCCCACGGCAATGGGGTTGGTGGTGCGGATGCCTTTGATTTTATAGCGTCCTTTCAGCTTACACTCATATACTTTGCCATCATCCGCCTTAACGCTGTACCAACTCCCCGTGGAGCGAATTACCAATCCGTCCATTTATTTGAAATTGTAATGTTTGCGGATGTCTTCTTTGATATCCCAGGTGCATTGCAGTCCTTTTGGAAAAATCACATAATCACCGGCTTCAATTTCATAATTAGCGTCCGCGGTTTCTACGATAACCTTGCCCTCCAATATATAACAATGCTCTTCCATATCATATTCCCAATCGAAGCGGCTTACTTCTTTGCTCCAAACGGGCCAATCGCTAATGCCTTGTGCCGCGGCCTCATTTTGCGTCATCTTTTTAATTTCCACTTTCATTTTTGTGCTCTTTTGATTTACCGTGTAAAGTTACAATTTTTGCCGGCTTAGGCACAAAAAAAAACCGTTGCGATATACGCAACGGTTTTAATTTATCTTAAGAAAATGCTTATTCGGCAGTTTCTTCTTTTTTCTCTTCTTGTGCATCAGCGGCAGGAGCTTCAGCTTCGGCAACAGGCTCTTCAGAAGCAGTTTCCTCAGCGGCTTCTTCATTCTCTGCAGCGGCCTCTTGAGCGGCAGCTACCTGAGCATCAATTTCCTCTTGCTTTTTCTTGGCGATCTCATCCAAACGCGCCTGACGAATCTTCGACTCGGCTTCCATACGCTCATCACGCTCTTTCTGCAACTCTTCACGAGTGGCGTTCTTCGCTTTGTTGATGCGTGCTTCTTTTTCGGCTTTCCAGGCAGCGAAACGCTTTTCTGCTTCGGCCTCATCAAAAGCTCCTTTTTCCACACCACCCAAAAGGTGTTTTTTGTACATAACGCCGGTGTACGATAAAATCGCACGGGCGGTATTGGTCGGTTGCGCTCCTTTTTGCAACCAAGCTACGGCACCGTCGATGTCAATATCTATGGTAGCCGGTTTTGTCATCGGATTATACGTGCCTATCTTCTCAATAAACTTTCCATCACGAGGTGCACGACCGTCCGCAACAACGATATGATAAAAAGGCTGTCCTTTCTTACCATGACGCTGTAATCTAATCTTTGCTGGCATAATCTTTTAGTTTAATTTGTTAATACTATAAAAATCCGTTTTTTACGGGCGGCAAATATCCGACTATTTATTTAAATGACAAAGCATTTTATTGAAAAAATATTTTTTGGAAATTTCCGGCTAATAAGTTGAATTTTTGTTCGTTGTATTCATATAATTCAAAAGCTTGTTTATTCCTTATCTTTGCATTGTAAAATTGAACTTGAAAACCATGATTAAATACGTCAAATACATTGTAATTGCACTGCTTTTTAGTGCTTTGCAAATGCATGCCCAATCGCCGCGTCTCGACAGTCTGGATGCTTATTACCAACGCTCGCTTGATTTGTGGCAGGTGCCCGGAATGGCTATTGCCATTGTGAAAGACGATTCCGTGATTTTTGCCAAGGGCTATGGGGTAAAGAATATTAAAAAGAAAAAGGAAAAGGTGGATGCCAATACGCTGTTTCCGATTGCCTCCAATACCAAGGCCTTTACGGCGGCGGCCATCGCCCGTTTGGTGGACGAGGGAAAACTGCACTGGCAAACCAAGGTGGTGGATATTCTGCCATATTTTACACTCTACGATCCTTATGTGACCAATCATTTTACCATAGTGGATTTGCTGAGCCATCGCTCGGGCCTGGTTACTTTTAGCGGCGATTTGTTATGGTATGGCAGCGATTATTCCACCGAAGACGTGGTGCAGAAGTTACCTTATCTGAAGCAGCATTACGAGTTTCGCACGCATTTCGGCTATAGCAATATTATGTATATCGCGGCCGGTGAGATTATTGAGAAACTGAGCGGAAAACCCTGGGCGCAATATATTCAGGATGAATTTCTCACGCCTTTGGGAATGAACAATACCCTGACAAGCATCAGTCAGCTGACGAAAGAATCGAATGTGGTACGCCCGCATAATAAAGTGAATGACGAAGTGTTTCCTATCGAATTTTTAAACTGGGATAATATCAGCGGTGCGGGAGCTTTAATCAGCAATGTGAATGATATGAGCAAATGGATTAAAATGCAGCTGCACGAAGGCAGTTGGGGCGGCCGTCAGTATTTTTCCAAAGAGCAAAATATGATGATGAAAACACCGCATACCAATTTGCCGGTCAGCCCGGGATACAAAAGGTATTTCCCGACTACGCATTTCAGGGCTTATGGTATGGGCTGGTTTTTAAGCGACTACCACGGTCGCGAAATCGTGGGGCATAGTGGCGGATATGACGGGATTATCTCCTATACCTGCCTGGTGCCGGAAGAGAATTTGGGTTTTGTGATATTGACCAATTCCAATTCATCATTGTATAATGCGCTGTTGTACCGTACGCTGGATGCTTTCCTGGCTAAGGATACTACGGATTGGAATAAATTGTTTTTGCCTTTCCAGCAGAAGTCGGATAAGCGTGAACGGATAGTGGTGGATAAAAACGCGCCCAAACCCACATTGGAAAAGGAAAAATACAGCGGAATATACCGGGATGACGCCTATGGAAATCTGATGATTACCTATAAAGGCGGGAAGCTGGAGTTGCGCATGCTGCACTCGCCGATTTTTACGGGAAGGCTCAGTGCCTACAGCAAAGATACCCTGCTGGTGGAGTTTAAGCGGGTGCCTTCGCTGCCCCAGGGTAAGGTGATGTTTTATACCAATGGCACGGATGTGGATTCATTGAAAATAAATGTGCCCAATCCCGATTTTGATTTTATGGAGTTTACGTTCCGTAAAATCCCGGGTTCGGATAAGCCCGACCCAAAAATGACTAAGACCAATGAAGAATTGAAAAATGAACGTTAAAAGCCAGAGATTATGAAGAAGTTGTTTTTTATGATGGTATTGCTTGGTTTTATGCTGACAGCAACCCAATGCACCAAAGATGATGATGAAGATACTACCGCTCCGGTGATTACTTTAAAAGGTGATAATCCGCAATTGGTAAATAAAGGCGATACCTACCAGGATCCGGGTTATACCGCCACCGACGACAAAGACGGTGATATTACGGATAAGGTTGTGGTTACCGGAAATGTGGATACTTCAACCGAAGGAACCTATTACCTGAAATATAATGTAAGTGATGCTGCCGGTAATAAAGCCGACGAGCAAAGCCGCGAGGTAAAAGTGATGATTTTTTAATCGGCTTTGCAGATATTTCAGGTAAATCAGCGAGCATTTTTTTTCGTTGGCGAAACTCGCTTGCATTTTCATGCAAATTAGCTTGCTGTTGTGATTTTCTGCAAATAAAAGTCCCTTAAGTCAGCTAATAGCGCCAACAATTATGGAGAAAGTTCCGTAGCAAAAATAAAGGCCGCCCGAAACCGGGCGGCCTTTATTTTTCAGATAAATACCTAATTATTCTTTATTCAAAATCAATTTCAATTCTTTATAATCATTGTCCGAATACAAACGAATCAAATAGATTCCGTTGCTCATTCCGGCCAGATTAATCTTAACCAACTTAGTATTGAAGTTTAATTTCATTTCCTGCACTTGTTTGCCCGTAAAATCATAAATACTCAAACGGTCAAAATTGCGGGCATCGTTCAGGTCAATGTAAGCGATTCCGCCGGTGGGGTTAGGGTAGAGGCCGATGTTTGAATCATCTTCGGCTGTTTTTATACCCGTTGCCTGGCCAATAGTTACGGTCTTGCTTATGCTGTCCGTTCCGCAACCGTTATCCACGTTCAGGGTGATGGTATAGGTTCCGTTTTGCAAATACAAATGCGATGGATTTCCGATATTCGATGTTTTTCCGTCGCCGAAATCCCAGGTGTTTGCCCCCGGATTGGTCGTATTGTCGTTAAGGTCGATATAGGGGTCATTATTGGTAATGGTGAAATCGGCCACAGGGTTTGAACTGTTGATATAGGCATGCACCGGAACACGGTCGCTTTTGCAATCGGGCTCACGAATTTTCCAGTCGTAGAAATAGTAGTAATACTGCAAAGGATTCGTACTTGCACTGCTGCGTTTGATGCTCAAAAGGCCATTTACCACATAAGGGTAATTCACGCCTGCATTATTCCGGAACAGGTTTTTTCCTTCCAGCCGGTAGTCGTTTCCGGCAGGAATTTCAAAGCCGAGATATACGGTATTGGTTCCGTAAATCACATTGACACTCTTGGTTGCCAATACATTTCCATTGGCATATTTAAGTGTTATGGTGCGGGTTCCGGCCGAAGTGGTATAGATAGTAACACTATCCAATATAATCGGTTTATATACATCAAAAATAAGCGATTGGCTATAATTCAAAATACTTCCCGGGCCGGTTTTATCCGGCTTTCCGGCACTTTTCTCGGGCTTGCTTACCACATTTTCCACCCAATAGGTAGCCGAAGATGAAAGATAGGGTGTGGTATAAGCCGGACCTGTATGCAGCAATGTGCCGCCGGTTTGCGCACTGTACCAATTTATTGTGCCGCTTGCGGTGGCGTTCAGAGTCATGGAGCCTGAATTACATATTCCTTTGTCCGGAGCATTCGGGCTGAACGGCTTGCTTATCGTTATATAAGATTGCTTGGTAATACTGTTGCTGCCATAGGCATTGTTTACCGTAAGTTTTACCGAATAGGTACCATTTTTCGCATAGGTATGAACAGGATTTCGTACGTTGGCGGTAGTTCCGTCGCCAAATTCCCAATACCAGGAGCTGGGGCCGTTGGCCGAATTGTCGTGGAACGAAACACTGCCGCTGCAGCTAAGCGTATCGACTGCCGTAAAATCAGCAACAGGCGGAATGGCCGGCATAGTGCATTGCCAGGAGGCAACAAATCCGGACTTGGTAACCGCTACATCCGTAACTTGTTCGATGGTAACGGAGCCGCTGTTGGCTATCACCACCCCTCCGTTGGGCAGTGTATTCCCATCATAGGAGCCGATTAAGGGGGCGCTGGTGTTCGGCCCGTTATAAATCTTCAGATAATCATAGCCCGCTTCAAAATCGAATGCGGTGAATGTAAGCTTTATGCTGCTGGCTCCCAGCGGGGCGATGGTGGTTGTTACTTGCGTATTATTGCTGTAATCGCCGGTGCCGCCATCGTCGAACAATATGCCTTTACAAGCATTCAAGGTTTGCGAACCTGCGGGAGGCATAAAAACAAGGCAGGGATTTGCCGTATCCACACTGATGTAATCAATTTTTATAATGGAATCCGAACCGCAGGAGCCGCCCAGAGTTTTCAGCTTTACGGCATAGTTTCCGTAATTGGTATAGGTATGTGTGGGTTCATAAGCAGTGCTGGTCGTTCCGTCACCAAAGTCCCAGAAAAAATTGATGCCGTTCGAACTGTTGTTTACAAACTGAACATTTGCCGGAGGCGAACAAAACTCAGTGATGGAGGTTTCAAAATCGGCATGCACGCCGGGCACATAGGCGTTGCCGATACCTACGGCATAAAATGCGTTGGTTACGGCAGCCACAGCCGGAGAACAAGGGCCGTAGAGGTCCATGGCCGATTTGATAGAATAAAAACGCGCATCGGCATACTGGGAATTTACATTTAAATAAACGGTAAGGGTGCGGAAAGCGATGGCTGCTGCCGTGTCAATACCCACGCCGGCAACCTGGAACGTATCCTGATTGTCATTAATTCCGCTGCCTCCTTCGCAGGTCAGATAAAACCAGTGGTTCAGCACGCCGGAATTGGTATGCACTCCGCCATTATCAGCTGTTCCTATATAATAATATTGGCCATGGTAGGTGTCCGGGTCTCCTTTGGATTTCGGATTCGACATATCGCGTATTATATAGTTAATGTCTTCTCCCATCGTCCAGTTTCCGGTTTTTCCGTAGTGCTCGATGGCCGTACCGAATATGTCGCTATAGGCCTCATTCATAGCGCCGGGTTCGTCCTGATATACCAGGTTGGCGGTATTTGCCGTAAGGCCGTGAGATATTTCATGCCCCACGATATCAATGGAAACCAATGGCCCGATAGTGCTGTTTCCGTCTCCGAAGGACATTACCTGTCCGTTCCAGAATGCATTTGCATAATTGTTGCTGTAATGCACATATCCTTTCAACTTATAGCCGTTTCCGTCAATGCTGTTCCGGTTGTGTTTGTACAGAAAATAATCATAGGTCATCTCCATAGCCCAATGTGCATCGGTAGCGATTTCATCCTGTTGCGGGTTAACATTGTTCCAATAATTATTCGAGTCGATAAAATCAACTGCCGCGCCGTATGATGTACCGTTATTCAGGTCGTAGGTTTCCACGCCGTTTCCGCGTCCGCTCTCGCGCAAACGGAAAACAGAGTTGCTGAAATCGGTAGTAATCGGTTTGTTGCCACTATATTTAGTAACAGCGGTTCCCAGCGAATCCTGATGATGAATCTTATTGTTTACCAAAAGAATTTCACCGTTTTGCGCATCCACATAGATATCGGCCCGGCTCATCGGCTGATGCGCGTAAACATCAAATTTATAAGCCAAACGGAACGTCTTATCGGCAGTGCGCTTGCGGATGATTTGCAGTTCACCCTTCGGGTAAAAGGTGGCATCCTGCGCTCCGCTGTATTCTTTAATCCAGCGCTCTTCGGACGGTACTTGCCATTTATAGGTCTGCGCGCCCACTTTATTAAGGGCGAATTGCAGCGCCTGCGCTTCGGATAAATTCTTTTGATAATTCTTTACCGCGCCGCTGTAAATATCCCCATTGATCGAAACCACCTTATTATTGCGTATATGCACAATAAATACACCGTCGAATACCGGAATATTATTTACTGTTTGCCGGAAACGAATATGGGTATAACCCAATCGGTCGTTTATGCGGTTTACTTCTTGATATCCTGAATTTTCAGGAAGCTCAAATGTTTTGTGCAGCCAGGTGCCGAAATTGTTCCAATCGATTTCGTGGCCGCCTTTAAACTCAATATAAACAGGCGTGTTTCCGCTTTGGTCCATACGGACAACAGCAGCACCGTCAATAATTTCGCCGGCAGCCCGGCCGTAATACGTTTGTGCGATTAGCCCGTTTATCGATATAAAAAGGGCTAACAGAAAGGAAAGTAATCTCATATAAAATATTTTAAATTGTGTGTGTATGTGCTAGGAGACAAAAATAAATAAAAATGGTTGTATCTGTTGAAAATTTAACTGATATTGATTAGATATCAAGCGATGTGAAATCAGGGATAATCCGTGTTCATTTTTTCGTTTTGTTTCCGTACTTTTACCCGTCTAAAATCGAAAGCTAATGTTTTAATAAAAATATTCCGGAACTATGAAAACAAATGCACTGATACTTATTACGCTCTTTATTTTTGGTTTTTATTCGGCACAGGCCAATGATACCACTAATGCCCGGGGGTTTACCTTTGATACTTTGGCGGTAATAAAAACCACGCCCGTAAAATCACAAAACAAATCGGGAACCTGTTGGAGCTACGCTACCACCTCTTATGTGGAAACGGAAATTATGCGTACGGGCGGCCCGGTGCTTGATTTGTCCGAAATGTATTTTGTAAATTATGCCTACCGTGCCAAGGCCGAGAACTATATTCAATTGCACGGACTGGCCAATTTCAGCCCCGGCGGACAAGCGCATGATGTGCTGGATGTTATTCGTGCCCACGGCCTGGCGACACAAAAAGCCTATCCGGGCCTGGTAAAGGGCTATGCGAAAGATGTGCATTTCGAGATGGATGCCGGCCTGGCGGGTTTTCTTAAAGCGGTGTCGAAAAAACCGGACGGTAAGCTGAGCTTGGCATGGAAAGATGCTTTTGTGGCTCTGCTGAATTCCTATATGGGCGCACCGCCTGAGCCGGATGTGACGGCCAGGTTCAATCCCGATGATTATGTGGAGCTGACCTCCTATACCCATCATCCGTTTTATAAGCCTTTCCGCCTGGAGATTCCGGATAATTGGTCCTACAATGCCCAATATTATAATTTGCCCGTTGACGAATTGATGGCGGTAATCGATTATGCATTGAAAAACAATTATTCGGTATGCTGGGACGGTGATGTGAGCGATCCCGGATTTTCACATAAGAATGCTTTGGCCATTTTGCCCGAAACAAAGGTGGAGAACCTGCAAGGCACCGAGCAAAGCCGTTGGGAGAATATGAGTCCGGCCGAGTTGCGCAAAAATATGTACAGCTTCAGGAGTCCTGTGCCCGAGCAAAAGGTAACACAAGCAATGCGTCAGGAAGCATTCGAGCGTCAGGAAGCCACGGACGACCATCTGATGCATTTGACCGGCATGCTGAAAGACCAAAACGGAACGCTTTATTATATCACCAAAAATTCCTGGTCGGCCACCTCAAATAATAACGGCGGCTATTTGAATATGTCGGAAGCCTATCTGCGTATGAATACCATTGCCATAATGGTGCATAAAGACGCGATTCCAAAGGATATTCGTAAGAAATTGGGCCTTTAAAAATAGCGGGAAATGAGCACGATAAAAGATTATTTCGATATTCGGGAACTGGTATCCCCGTAGGTTTATGCGAAAGAAGGCGAAAACGCCTGGCGCTTTTTCGATCCGCGACTCCTGGAAGTAATGCTCTTTATCCGCGAATCCTTAGGCCGTCCGATTAGTGTGAATAAGTGGATGTTTGGAAAGTCCTATACCCAGCGTGGTTTGCGTGAAAACACCTCGGATATAGTATCCCAAAAGACCAAAGCCGGTAAACTGTATTTGTCGGCCCATGTTTTTGGGCAGGCACTGGATTTCGATGTGCGGGGCATGACTGCGGATGCGGTGCGCGCGTGGATTAAAGATCATGCCGGTGAATTGCCCCATGCCGTTCGCCTGGAAAACGGCGTAAACTGGGTGCATCTGGATGTAGCCGTGAAAGAGGGGCAAGGTAAAGTCTATATTTTTAATCCTTAAAATCCGTTCGTGATGTTGATTTATCTGATGGGCTATATGGGCAGTGGAAAAACTTCATTAGGAAAAAAACTCGCCCGTAAGTTGCGGTATGATTTTGCGGACCTGGACAGCTTGATTGAGCAAAGGGCCAAAAGAAATATTCCGCAAATCTTTGCGGAAGAAGGGGAGGAGGCTTTTCGTAAACTGGAGCAGGCGGAACTCCGGCGAAGTTTTGAATTTAATAATACGGTGGTAGCTTTGGGCGGCGGAACAGCCTGCTTTTTCGATAATCTGGAGCAGATTAACAAGCACGGTATCAGTGTGTATCTGAAACTCAGTGCCGTTTCATTGGCGCATCGCCTAAACGACTCCAAAACCAAACGGCCATTAATCGAAGGCCTTTCCGAAGGCGAATTGTTTGAATATGTGCAGCAACAATTAGGCGAACGTGAAAAATTCTACATCCGGGCACATCTGATTGTCAAAGGCGAAGACCTGCGCATAGATCAATTAGTTGAAGATTTGAGCGTTTTTGATGTTCACCTTCGCTAAGGCTACGGTCGATATGTTTGATTTCCTCCTCCGCTATGGCTACGGTCGATAAATTTGATGTGTAGATTTGAAATGTATGCTGTAAATTTAATTTATTTAGGTCGATACAGTGTTGATAGCCTCAATTTTGTCTATTAAGCCCGAATAATATAGTTAAAATTTACATTTATTCTTTTGGAACAATTATCAACTTTTTATTAAAGCTCTCACCATTATTGTTTTCCAGTTGAATAACATATATTCCCGGTTTCAACCAACCCAGATTTAATTCTTTTTTACTTTTTCTAACTCCTTGATATGTTTTCAATAAACTGCCATTAATATTGTAAACATTAATATCATAACGGCTTTGAGTTTTAAAATTTAATAGCTCTATGGTGATTTGCCCGTCTGTAGGATTAGGATATAAACTAAAACCTGTTTTAATAAACTGAGGCTCGCTTATAAAATTAAAAACGGATGAGTCACATAATGTGTCGTATGTATATATAATCTGTGTAAATGTATCAAGGCTTAAATCGCGATTAAAACGTGCTAAATAGATGTCATAGTTTTTATTATACACCTTGTACCCCGATACAATGAGTTGTTTATCACTATTTACACTTACATCATTGCCTTTCCCATAAAAATGATCAAGAATACGACTATGGAGCACATTACCCATAGAGTCAATAACAAATAGAGCAAGTTGATTAAAGTATATATCACAATTGTCCCAACGATTGCTTATTATTACATATTCATTACTATCAATTCTTTTTATGGCAACAGGAGAGAAATGATAGAATACATCATTGTCAATGGCTTTTTTCCAAATAGTTTCTCCTTGATAATTAGTTTTCACCACCATCATTTTTATTTCTAGTTGAGGTTTTGGCCATGCATATACAAGGTTTAAGTATCCTTGTCCTTCTATTTCCGTCACTGCTTTCCCTCCGGCATATAAATCGTTGTCTTTATCCACTATTTTATTCCAAAGCATATTGCCCATGCTGTCAACCTTAATTACGAAAGAGCGGCTATAGTATTTTCCACTCGGATCATTGGGATTTGCCCAAAATGTTGTTCCTGTACATAAAAAACTATTATCCTTTGTAACAATTACATCATCGATATCAGCTCCATAATGAATAGTGATATCTTTTGTCCATAGTGTATCTCCATCTTTATTTAGACGAGCCAAACCCATTCGGCCCTTAGTGTTATTAGAATTAGGCCCCCAGTATCGACCGGAAACAATATAGCCGCTATCTTTCAATTGCACCACATTATAGGCATAATCATAGTTGTTCGGGTCTCCCAGTGTTGTAGTCCATTCAACATTACCACACGGGCCGAATTTTCGTACAAAACTAGCTCCATTTGGATCACCTTCCGCTGTAATACCGCAGATAACTTCTCCACCATCCAAGCATAAATCCATGTCGGTAGAATAGTAATACATACTGGTTTTTTCTTTTTTATTCCATAAAAAAGCACCATCAGTATTTGTTTTCTGTAGCTTGTATCTACTTAGGTTTGTGCCTGTCAACCCGTTTATTATGTAGCCTTTATCATAGGTTTCGTATGCATTATTAGCAATTTGATTTCCATATTGACTATAAATATGTTCCCATTGGTTTGGTATAGGAGAAACAGAGTCCGGTACATATGGGACAATGTTGATGTCATAGTCTTCTGTTTCGCCTTCGTACCAAGTATCCATATCTTGCGGCATATAGGTTCTCCGGGAACGTACTCTTAGTCGTCGTTTTCCATATAAGTTTGTATCGTTGGGAATAGTAAATTTTCGTAGTGTTACAGCGTCGGTAGAGCCCGCTAAATATTCATTTGAGGTAAATTTATGGTCGTCATTATAGTCAATAGAAGCTAAGAATCCACCGCCGATTCCTGCGTAGTATCCCTTGCTTATCAAAATATAATAGGTACGCCCTATTTGTAAATCAGTAGTATAAACACTATCAGGGAATAAGGTGTATGTTCGAGTTACGGAGTTACAATTATGAAGTGTATTTAATCGAAACTGATTGATTGTGTAATAAGTGCCTTTGGGCATGGGTTGGCTATAGCTACGTTTTATTATGCTATCCGTAATGTAAATGGTATAGTCCTCACATTCGCCATCGCCATAATTTCCAGTTGGGTTGGTGGGAGTAAATGCTAAAAGTACGCGCATCCTTCTATATCCTATATAGCTTGTATCATTTGGTATGTTTATTTCTTTTTTTATATAACCATAGCTGGAGGTTGCTACTATTTCATTGGCTGAAAATATGGAATCGTTATTATAATCAATCCATACGGAAAATTTATAGGATACTCCTGATAGTATATCACGGCTCGCTTGAAAGAAGTATGTTTGACCAATAGTAACACTGGTTGTATACTGATTCTTTGGATAGACAACTACCCCTGATGAGTTTACACCAGAGTTGTAGTTTATTAATGAGTTAAATTGAACATTATTTATCATTTCCGGATAACTAAATGTAGGATATGAATACTGGGCATAAGAGTATTGCGCAGCAAGTATCAGGTAGATTAGAGTAAATAGTCTTTTCATTTTATTTAGGGTTTAATAAAACTGAGGTAAATATAATTAATT
>CAYUAN010000028.1:0-27362 GCA_964442545.1 uncultured Prolixibacteraceae bacterium
ACGGTCATATCGCGATATTCCTCGGCGCTGATTTCCGGCATTCCGGTACTTTCGTTAATCAAGGCCAGCCCGACAGCCACCTCTTGCTGATGAAGCAAGGTTTCTTTCTTCACTTGATCCCATACCTGCATCGTAATGGTAAAAGTCTCTTCGTTGGATAAATTATCCACCTTACGATTGAATTTTACATTCTCAATTTGCTCATCAACTCGATTGCTGAAATAATCCAGGTCAATCTTCTGACCGTTAATGATTCCTATTGAACTATTATCGAATTCAGGAGCTTTTTTAAAGAATAAATCCATGGCTTTCGGGCCAATGACAAAGGATGCTAATGCCAGACCGATAATCACGGTTAAAAAACCTCCATGTTCTCTAATTTTTCCAATTGCTGCCATCTTGTATATTTTGTTTAAAATTGAGTGCAAATGTACATTATTTTTTTTAATGCAATACGCTAAAATGCATAAAAATATAGTCCATGCAAAACCCTTGAAATCATGCGGGTTTGCAATAAAAAAAACGGGATGATTTTTGACTGAAAATTATACTGATTTACGGAGGGAAATTTTATTCTTCTTTAGGTGGAATCCGTAGTTTAATCAGGTCTATTTTCGTATTTCCGGCGGCTAAAATCTCAAATTGCTTTCCGTTTATCTCCAGATGCTCCCCTTTTCGCGGAATGCTTTCGTGATGATGAATAATATATCCGCCCAAAGTTTCGTACTCATCATGCTCTTCCAGGCCAAGCTCATAAGTCTGGTTCAGGTGGTCGATTTCCTGACGTGCCGAGAAAATAAACGTATGATCGTCAATCTTTCGTTCTACCAATTGGTCGTGGTCAAACTCATCTTCAATTTCGCCGAATATTTCTTCCATTAAATCTTCGAGGGTGATAATGCCCGAGGTGCCGCCAAATTCATCAAGTACCACGGCAATACTTTTATTCTCCTTGATGAGTTTACTCATAAAGGTATTGGCCTGCATGGTTTCGGGCACGAAAATCAAATCGCGTAAAATCCCTTTAATGCTTTTGGGCCGGCGGAACAAATCAAAAACATGTACATAACCGATAATATTATCAATGCTGTCTTTATACACAATCAGCTTGCTGTGCCCCGACTCGGCAAATATCTTTTTCAATTCATCTAATCCGGTGTCCTCGCTTACCGCGACAATGTCGGTGCGGGGAACCATGCAATCCCGGATTTTCAGTTCCTGAAACTCAATGGCATTTTGGAAAATCTGAATATCCTTTTCATCTTCCGATTCGGCTTCTTTATCGTGAAATTCTTTAATGTAGTAATCCAAATCTATCGAGCTGAAAGTGTAATTATCATCATCGATTTTTGAACGGAGCACCACTTTTAGAATCCCTTTGGACATTTGGATAAACGTAAAAACCAAAGGGGTAAGCAGGATATACAGGGGAGCCAGCAAGAAACTGAAAAAGCTCAAAATCTTATTGGAGTTTATGCGGAAAATTATTTTGGGCAAAAACTCCGCGACAATAAGAATAATAATTGTGGAAATAATGGTTTGGGCGGTCAGTATGAAAAATGCGGAATCGAAAGGTGCGGGTAGGAGGCCGGTAAGCGGTTGGTTGAGGATTTGCTCCATGTAAATACCATAGACTACCAACGCGATATTATTTCCCAAAAGCAAAAAAGCGATAAAATTGGATGCATGCTTATTGAACCAGGATAAAATCTTCGCTCCGATTTTTCCGCGACTTTTATCCAGCTCAATCTTCAGTTTATTGGCGGAAACAAACGCGATTTCGATTCCGGAGAAAAATGCCGACCCCAAAATACTAATCAGTATAATTATATAGCTGTTGGTATCCATTTATTCTGCTTTGTCGTTAGTGGTTGTTGAGTCGTCATCAAATCCCTCCAGTGAAATATCCCCGCGAGGATGTACTATCTCCCAATCGGTAAAACGCTCGTCCGCTTTAAAACCGTCGCCAAAAAGGATCCGGTTTTCGCTCACGACTTTTACCTCATTTTCTGTATATATCACATGTTCCTTTTGGTCCCAAATCAATTCTTCGGTATATAATGTTTTTCCTTCGCTATTTACTGCAACAACATTATTTTTGGCCTCCATGATTTTTGAATTGGCATAACTGATGGCATAGTCGGCATCCAAGGTAGAACGTATGCCGCCGATGGAGTCGTAGAAAGTTATATGGATTCCTTTGGGCATCTCCACATATTCGCGATTGTGGATGTATTTATCCACCTGCGGGCTTTTTAATCGCATCATTACTTTGCCCGAATCCGAAATAATCATTTCCACATCGTAAGTGCTTTCCACGGGTTGGTTTTCATCAATTTTCAGGGAGTTGATAACATTGATGTCGTTCTCGCATGAAAAAAGCATTATCCCCAAAAAAATGGGGATAATGCTTTTTAATATTGCGATATATCTTTTAGGTTTTCGTGTCATCAGTAATTATGCCTTATTTTTCAGGCATAAAGATAACAATTTATTTACGGGCGCGAACCGTAGTGGTTTCGTTAATCCAGCAACCAACTTGCATGCTTTGGCCTTCGGTCCAGTTCCGCATAAACAAATCTTGTTTAACGGGGAAGCTTTTTCTGATTCCGGCCAGGCGCTGACGGGCAATACTTTTAACTTTCTCGTCATTACTGATGTTGATGGCCTTTTGGTATTTATCGGCTGCTGCCCAGAATGCTACAGAAATACCTGATTCCTTACAATTTTTGGCGCTGCTAACATACATATCTCCGATAATGATATAGGCCATTCCTTCGTTCGGCTTATACTTCAATGCGTTCAAAGCGGCAGTACGTGCAGCGGCGTATTGGTTCAGCGTGCGCAAATCCTCAGCCAGCAACAGATAAGCGGCACCTTTTTTATTCGGCAGTGAATCCGGCATCATCTCGGTAGCTTGTACCAGATAGGGTTTTGCTTTGGCGTATTCTTTACGTTTCATAGCCATATTACCCATCGACAGGGCCGATTCGGCCGTAGGTGCTTCGGCATGAACTTTTTCCAAAGCTTTGTAATAGATATCGCTATCGGTACACTTACGCATTTCGAAGAACTTTACAATCTTACGTGCCATATCTAAATCGTCCGGAGCAGCCTCCTGTTTTGGTCCGAAAAATGCTTCCAGTTTTTCACAAGTTGCATACTTTTCAATACGGCTGTCGATATAATTTTCTACAACCTTGTAGTTGTTGTAATCGATTTTAGCTCTCTTGGCTAATTTTGGATTGGTTACCGTTGTATCAATATTATTCAGGTTCCACTCAATAATATCAATCACTTTCATATAGTTATCAAATACCAAATCGCGGGAAGCAAACTTTTTGCTAACATACATTTCCGTTGCCCAGAAATAACCTTTCAGGATACTGGCCTCAGAATGATTTCCCATCATGGCAACCGAGGAATCAAAAAGTTGATAATACTGTTCCGTGGCGTTTTTGCGGTATTTGGCCAACATCAAAGCTTGTTTTCCAACCAAAGTTCCTTTCGGATTTTTTTTGTCGTTCGGGAATGCTTCGATTTGTTGTTGGTAAATACGAATTAAACTGTCCACCAATTGGTCGGCCAAGGCGTCATCACCTTTTTTCTTGGCTTGTTTAATTTCCCATTGAACAATACGAACCCCGTGGTAATACATATTTTTACTTACCTGAGGACAGCCGTTAAAACATTTGCTCCATGGTTCCACAATTGACGCGGCAATGGCATCATCTTTATATTTTGAAGCTCTCCATTGCTTATAATACTCGCGGTACAAACTCAGGTTTTTAACACATGTCGCACTGTCTTTACCATACTTCGAACCACCGTCCGGAGTGATGGGATTATCTATTACTGACAAATTTTCATTTGCAGCAGCAAAACTTTGGTTTGCTCCGAAAACTAAAAACAGCCCTAAAATAAGACCGATCAGCTGTACTTTTTTTACGTTCACACTTTTCATCCTCTTGTTTTTATTATGTTATTGATATTTCTGGCGTTGGAACCATCTGTTTCGAATGGTTACTCCCAGGTTAATTTTGAAATAGTTTTGCTCGATTAAACCGTCTTCGGTAGTTCCTCTTCTTCCAAACTCAAATCCTAAATCTACATAGGATACCGTTTCCCGATCACTTCGAAGCGGGAAGCCCACACCAAAACTTATGCCATAGTCATTTATTTTATGACTTTTTAACTCTAAATAAGAATCAAAATACCGGAATCCTGCCCGAATATTATAGCCTTTGATATTATACGATCCGCCCAAATGATAACTAATGCTGGTAACAAGGGAGTCGTTGATGCCATAAGCGCGGAATTTAGCCCAATCTTGAAAATTCACATCAAAACCAATCATCCATTTGCCATCATGATAATAAGATAATCCTCCTCCGATCTTAGCAGGAATAGTTACTTCCCCGGGAATATCATTTTCAAGAAATATAGTGTCTTTAATAAATTCATAACCATCGGAACCGGTGGTAAAGGTTACTGAACTACGCGACAGGCCGCTTCCCAGTGTTTGTTGATTGGCATAAACAAAGCCAAAGCGCATATATTTGCCCAAACGGTTATTTTCTTTGTCCTTTGTTTCATTGCTAAGTCGCAGCGTGTATTGCAAACCGTAATCGAAATAAAAACTTCCCACATCAATTTCATTGGAAACGCGAACCTTGAACGTATTGATCATGTCCGGCATATTGGTTTCACGGCTATACACTCCTTTGCCGAAAATATAGGAGGCATTCGCACCGATATAAAGGTTCTTGATAATTCTAAAACCGGCACCCATATAAAAACGATTAAGACCGCCATCTCCGATATAACGATGCTCTACCGTGCCGATGGAATCATACATGCCAACACCCTTAACATCGTACCCGACAGTAGTGTAGGGCATTAGCCCGATGCTGGCCCGCATCCAACGCGTTATGGGCAATCCTACTTTAAGATGAGCTAAGTTAAAGTAGTTGCTTCCAGAACTTCCGTTACTTGCCTTTGATTCCAGCATCATGCCCAGGAATCCGGCATCAAATACAAAACTTCCGGAATCGGTTGCGGCATAGGAGGCAGGATTGTTGGAGTTGATATGATTTGGATCAGCTATACTGAAAGAAAGTCCACCCATTGATTCTGTTTTGGCATTGTTGGAGGTGTTCAAATCACCAATACCGTAGCGAGAATAGGGGGAATCAACACGTACTTGTGCTTGAGCGGGCATCAAAAGGCTGAATATGAATAAGCCCAAAAGTGCAATAATACCGTTAGTGTTCCTCATTAAACTTTAAAATTTCATTTAAACCTTTGATGACCAATTTTGAGTCGGCAAAGATGTTACTTTTTATGCTTTTTTCAAAATAAATACTTTCACCCCCTGTGAGCACGATTTTCAGTTCGGGATAAAGCGACTGATAACGTTCAATCATTCCGTTTATCTCGGCGATAGTTCCGTTCATAACTCCCGATAGAATAGATGTTTGCGTGCTGTCGCCAATAAGCGGGTGTTGTTCGCTATAGCCTATTAACGGAAGTTTATCGGTAAAAGTATGCAAGGCCTTAAATCGAAGCCAAAGTCCCGGGGAAATACTGCCGCCAAGGTATTCGCCTTCCTTATTTACAAAGTCGAATTTAATGGCCGTGCCCGTATCAATGGAGAGTACATTTTCGCCGGGGTAGTGAGCCGCCGCTCCAATAGCTGCAGCTAAACGGTCGCGGCCAAGGGTGTCGGGTGTGCCGTATAGGTTTTTTATGGGAATGGGTGTTTTATGGTCGAAGAGGATAAAAAAGAAATTGGATTCCAACCATCGGATAATTTCTTCTTTGGTATGAATCACCGAAGATAAAATGGCGGATTGAGGCTTTTGTGTTCCGGCGATAAACACCTGCAAGTCTTTCAAAGAAATGTTTTCAAAGCGCTCGAAAGCAATCAGTTTATCGCCCTCAAAAAGAGCACACTTTTGATAGGTATTGCCAAAGTCGAGTATTAAACGCATAAAAAAAATTTGATTTGCAGGCAAAGGTAGTTTTAATTGTTGTGGCAGGTGAAATTGCGGACGGAAAATATTTTTAAAAATATTTTGCCGAAAAAAAATATAATGTATCTTTGCAGCCGCTTTACAGGGTACCATAGCTCAGTTGGTAGAGCAACGGACTGAAAATCCGTGTGTCCCTGGTTCAAATCCAGGTGGTACCACAGCGCAACAGCAAGTCGAAAGGCTTGCTGTTTTTGTTTTTACTCCTCATAAAATTCCATCAGACGGTCCATAAATACCTGATCCCACCAGCTTGTTACCTCTTCATATTCATCATCGGGGATGTTGCTGTGGCGCAATTCCAACGAGGTAAACTTCTTTTTCGGGAATAGGAGGTATTCCACCACAGAGGGTTCTTCCTGATCGAAAAACCATTGCTGCATAATCTTTTTGCCCGGCTCGGCGCCCAAGACGATTCCGACAATATCCCCGCCGAAGAGCTTAAACTCAAATCCCGGTTCGGTACTCATCTCAGCTTCTTCGCCCGACCACAGGTGAATGGTCAGAGGATTGGTCAGCGCCAGAAACACCTCTTCGGGTGTGGCTTTTATGGTGTAGTATTTTTTGAAATCTTTCATAATGATGCTTTTGTATGTTGCAGGTAAAGATAGTTTTTTTTAGGATGAGAATCTGATAAATTACAATGTGTTACAGTTCGCTTACTTGCACACACAGTAATTTAATGTACTTTTGTCTGTAATGAATCAAAAACAAAAAATCATTATTGCCATAACCGGTGCCAGCGGGGCAGTTTATGCCCGGCGATTGCTGTCGTATTTCGAGCAAAATACTGCGCAGTACGATCGTGTGGATGTGGTGTTTTCAAAAAATGCAAGGGATGTATGGAAGCACGAATTGGGGGATGAGTCTTTTGATGCATTGCCTTTTCGCCAATACGCACCGGATGATTTTTATGCGCCTTTCGCTTCGGGCTCAGCAGGTTACGATAGCATGATTATTTGCCCCTGCTCGATGGGCACGCTGGGCCGCATCGCCAACGGTATTTCCAATGATTTGATTTCGCGGGCGGCGGATGTGATGCTCAAGGAAGGAAAGCAGTTGATTGTGGTGCCGCGCGAAACACCTTTTAACCTGATTCACCTGCGCAATATGACGCAACTGGCAGAGGCCGGAGGTGTAATCATTCCCGCGATTCCTTCTTTTTACAGTAAGCCCGAAACGGTGGAGGCGGTAGCCGATACGGTGGTGCACCGCATTTTGCAGCGGGCGGGTTTTCCGGTTGATAGTTTCCGTTGGGGCTAGTAGCTTCTTTAGCGCTACTTGAAACCTCCCCCGGAGCTAATTCCCGGCGGTGGCCTATGCCTGAGTTTCCCGGTTTTGGCCAAAGAATCGAGAAAAATCCTATTGGCCGCTATTTTCTTTGGCCCAACTGCTTAAATAGATTTTAAAGAAATAGCGAAAGTGCAATGGAAAACTTTCACGCCAGTAGGCCCGGTTATGCCGGCCGGGAAAACTGAAATAAAATGCATTCACGTGCAGACTGTCGCAAGCCTCCTTGAAGCGCTTATTGGACTCGTACAGATGGTCGCGATTCCCACAATCGAAAATTAAGGGCTTATCCGTAAACTTAATACTGTCCAACAGATTAATGGCAGAATAGGAGTTAAAGCGGGCGTGGTTTTCATTGTATTCGCCCAGGCGGTTCGACAGACTGGAATATTTAAGTGATGATGCGTTCAAATCCAAAACCCCGCTACTGCTTCCCGCGGCGGCAAATACGTTTGAATGGCGCAAAAACAAATACATCGCGCCATGCCCGCCCATACTCAGCCCGGTGATAAAAAGATGCGCGGTATCGGTGTGAAATTCCGTTTGCACGTAGGGCAGCAAGTCATGAAAGAAAAAACGTTCATATTCCGAATTCGTTTGCACGGGACTGTCGAAGTACCAGGAATCGAATTGCCCGTCGGGGCATACAATAATAAATTGATACATATCGGCATATTGCTGCAAGTTCAGGATTTGTCCCATTTGTTTGTAATTCCCGCCATAACCGTGCAGCATAAAGACCACAGGATAGTTCTTTTTTTCGAAGGGCTTATAATTGCCCGGCAAATAATAGGCCACGGTATCGGGCTTTTCAAGTAGCTTGCTTTTAATCACGAAAATCCCGGTTTGCCCGTGTAGCAAACCGGCAAATCCTACCGCGAGTACAAAGAATAATAGTTTTAGTTTTTTCATATCAGGTAGGTTTTACGCGCGGGGCCATATAATAAAACAATGCGGGGAAATAGCGGCGGATATAAACCATCAGCAATTCCTTTCCGCCAAACATAATCTCGGGCTTTCGCCGGGCGATACCTTTTATAATACGGCGCGCGGCCTCGTCGGCATGCATTCCTTTTGCCTGGCCTTCGTCCAGCTTATTGTATTTGCTCCCGTCTTTGGTAACGGCATTTTGTGAGATATTGGTCAGTATACGGCCGGCAATAATCACGGAAACATAGATGTTTTTAGCATGCATTTCCGCTCGTAAACTGTCGTAATAACCATGCAAGGCGTGCTTGGATGCTGCATAGGCCGAACGCATAGGAATACCGAATTTCCCCACCACACTGCTGGTGGCGGCAATATGGCCGAAGCCGTTTTTCAGCATATAAGGAAGCACCGCCTTAGTGAGTTTGTCGGCGGCGAAGAAATTGATTTCGAATATCCTGCGGTCCACATCCACGGAGGTCTCGGCAGTGAGTGAGCGCTGGCTGATGCCACCGTTATTAAAGAGATAGTCAATCCGTCCGAATTTATCAATAACCCGGGCGGCCAGTTGTCCGGCATCAAAATCGGAAGCCAGGTCGAAATCCAGAATCATAAAGCGTTCCGCTTCAACGCCGGCCGTTTGGGCCACTTCTTCCAATGCCGCTTTATTCCGCCCCGACAGTATGATATTGCCCCCCAAGGCGAAGAGTTGCAATGCCAATTCGCGCCCGATACCTGATGAGGCTCCGGTAATCCAGATTATTTTGTTTTGAAAAGTTTTCATTGATGCTATTTGTTCCCGACAAATGTAAACAAATAATGTAAATTTGCTTACACGATTATATGAGCCAAATTCCAAGCAAATACTATTCTCTGAGTCAGATTGCCACCAGTTTGCAGTCGGTGATACGCAGTAAATACACGGCGCAATACTGGATTAAAGCCGAGATTGTTAAGCTGAATTATTACCCGAAAAGCGGCCACTGCTATCCCGATTTGGCGGAAAAGAATCAGGGACAGATAAAGGCGCAGATGCGCGGGATTATCTGGTCACGGGATTATTTTCGTATTAATGCCGAATTTGTGAAACTGGCCGGCAAAAAGTTGAGCGACGGAATGGAAATCCTGTTTCGTGCCCGTCCCGAGTTTCACCCGGTGCACGGATTGTCCTTGATGATTACGGAAATCAGTGTAGAGTTTGTGATGGGGCAGATGGCGCGCGAGAGGCAGTTGAATCTTGAGCGCCTGAAAAAGGCAGGCCTCTTCAACCGGAACAAACAGTTGGAGTTCCCTCTGTTGCCGCAACGCATTGCCATTATTTCGGTAGAAACCAGCAAGGGCTTTCACGATTTTATCAATATCATCGATAACAACAGCCGCGGATATAAGTTTTTCCGGATGCTTTTTCCGGCGCTGTTGCAGGGTGACGGCGCGGTGGAATCCATTATGCAGCAGTTGGCCCGGATCAGGCGGGTGCGGCATCATTTCGATTTGGTTGCCATTATTCGTGGCGGTGGCGGCGATGTGGGGCTGAGCTGTTACGATAATTACGAGCTGGCTTCGGAGGTGGCGGCTTTTGAATTGCCCGTAATTACCGGCATCGGGCATTCCACCAACGAAACTTTGGTGGAGATGGTGTCTCATTATAATCCCATTACGCCCACCGACCTGGCTTATTTCCTGCAGCAGCAGTTCGACAATCAGGCGGTGCATCAGGATGAACTGCGGCGTAGTTTGACAGAGCGCAGCAGCGGACGACTTAAGGAGGAGGAAAATGCATTGGAGCATCTGTCGCGCAAAGTGCAGGATACGGCCGGACTGATTTTATTGGAACAAAAGCATCAGTTGTCGGGAACCAGCCGGCAAATTCGTCATCGCTCTTTATTGCTGCTGCAAGAGCAAAGGATGTTGCTTGCACGAACCCGGAATCAGCTTACTGCGGCTTCAACGCGATTTGTACAGGGAACGAATGCGCGTTTGGAATTACTGCAGGCGAAATTACAACCGGCAAGCAAAAACAAACTGGAGCGGGAAGAGTTGCGTTTACGCCATTATCTGGAAAAAATTGATTTGATGAAGCCCGAAAACCTTTTGAAGAAGGGCTACAGCATTACCTTATATAAGGGCGCGCCCTTAAAGAATGCCACCGGCTTGAAGGCGGGGGAGGTGATTACGACCAAATTGTTGCGCGGAGAAATTGAAAGTGAAATTACTAAAGTGCATAAAAAATGAGCAAAGAGAAATTGACTTATGAGCAGGCGATAGCCGAGCTGGAAGAAATTGTACACGAAATGGAATCGGGGGATATCTCGGTGGATGAACTTTCGGAGAAAATCAAGCGGTCGTCCGTATTGATAAAATATTGCAAGCAGAAGCTAAAGACTACCGAAGAGGATGTGGCTAAGATTTTGGAAGAATTAGGAGAGTAGTGATTTTCGGATCAGACCTTTAGCTCAAATATCCGGTCTTAAAAAAATCGAGTTGTAAAATTTTAATTATTTTCGCGCTCAGAATATGATAAAGAATATTTAATGATAAGTGATTTAATCTTAAGTCTTTTTGCATTCTCCTTTTACTTTTTAAGTTTCAGGTATAAGCGATATTGGAGCCTGTTTTTCCTGTTTATGGGGCTTTCGGCATTTACCGGAGGCATTTACCACGGAAATGAAGAACTAGGCGAAGGCTTACGATTTCTTTCCTGGTCGTTTCTCTCTGCAGCATTGCTGTTTGCGCTTTTCGGAGCTTATAAAGGAGTGGGAAATAAAATGTTACGCATATTCTTTTTAACCAAATCGGCGGTATTGCTTTCGATTTCAATTTATCAAGCCAATTTCACATTTATGGCAATAGATACGGCCATTAGTTTGATGGGCTTTGTGGTTATCGGGAATTTTCTTTTCTTGCGTAATCAATCACGGTGGATACTACTTGGAATTATGATTTCCTTGTTCTCCGCCTTTGTCTTTGCAAATCAAATTGTGCTGCATGAAGAATATATGACGGCCAATGATATCGGTCATTATATTTCCATTCCTTCACTGTTTTTTATGATGATTGGTGTTCGGGAAGATGCCAAAAACGAGCGTCTGGCTGTTGTTTTAAAGCAGGCTGCTTAATCGATTTCTGCAATTACCGTTTTTCCGGCACGTACCTGCTGCTTTAATTCCACCTTAATTTTCGCGTCTAAAGGTAAAAACAGATCCACCCGTGAGCCGAATTTGATAAAGCCCAATTCATCTCCTTGTTGTACACTGTCACCTGTTTTGTTGTACCAGCGGATACGGCGGGCTACAAAACCGGCTATTTGTCGCAGAAGTACGTTGCAGTTATCATTTTCAAAAACAAAAGTGGTGCGCTCGTTCTCCTCGGAAGATTTTGGATGCCAGGCAACCAGGAATTTCCCCGGATGATATTTGAAATATTTAATGGTGCCCGAAACGGGATAACGATTCATGTGGGTATTCAAGGGCGACATAAAAACGGATACCTGAATGCGCTCATCCTTGAAGTATTCGTTTTCTTTAACCTTCTCAATAACAACTACCTCGCCATCGGCAGCAGACAGTATATGCTTTGGGTTTTGCGCTACTTCGAAAATGGGATAACGGAAAAAGAAGACCACAAGACCGAAAAATACAAAGCCGGCAAAGTCGAGGAATGTAAGCACATACATGCCTGCTCCTTCAAAGGGAATTAAATAATGTAATAAGTATAAAAGGCCGACAATCAGGATGAAAAACACCGGTATCGTACGATTGCCTTCTCTATGGAGTCCCAACTTCATATTTGAACGTTATTTAGGCAAATTTAAGAAATAAACATTAAATAGAGAATGGCGGCGGGAACAGCCAGAAATACAGCGTCAAAGCGATCGAGTATGCCTCCGTGCCCGGGTAAAATATTTCCGGAGTCTTTCAACTCTAAGCTACGCTTAAACATGGATTCAATCAAATCGCCATAGGTGCCCGCAACCGCAATAATCAATGCATAGCCCAGCCAAAGCGCCAAACTTAATTCTTTGAAAAAATAGGAAAAAATTCCTGCCGCAATTAGTGCAGCGACCAACCCCCCGACACTTCCTTCCCATGATTTTTTCGGAGAAATCCGTTCGAATAAGCGGTTTTTACCGATGCGGCTACCCACCAGGTAGGCAAAGGTATCTGCCGTCCAGAGAATCACAAACAAGCCCAATAATAGATGATAGCTTTCTTCTCCACGATAGCGAAACATAAAGTTCATCAGCCCGAAAGGCAGCGCCACATAGACAATTCCCAGCAGGGTAGTGGCAATATTGGGAATGGGTTTGTTGGAATCGGTGCGGTATAATTCGCGAATGGGAACGATAAAAACCAAAAGCACAATGATTACCAGATACATTGCCCGATCCGGTACAAACGATACCCACCATAATAAAAGGTAAAATAGCCCGGCTATCGCGGTTCCGAAAAAGCGTTGGGCAATAATATCCGATTTTTTTACCATCGTAAAAAACTCATAAGTACCAAGCAGGGTAAATATGAAAAACAGCCCGCCAAAATAATACTTCCCTAAAATGATGGAAGTAATGATGGCCGCTACAATTCCAAATCCTGTTATGGTACGTATGGCTATGTTGCTCAAAGTTCCGGATGTTGTTTAATGATTTCCAGTGCTTTTTCTACGTCTTTTTCCAAAACGTAAACCTCGATTTGCCCGATGAATAAATCAATCTCCGAGCCTTTTTTGCTTACCTCATTGGCTTCAATGCCGACTTCGGCGAGCTTTTCCTTCAGGATTACATATTTGTATTCCTTATCGGTCGTATATACTTTTTTCCAGTTGTTGTCCATGATTATTTGTTTAATGGTTCTGCGAGCATAAAGATAATCAATTCTTGCGGACCATGCATCCCCATTACCAGGGTTTTTTCAATATCGGCCGTACGGCTTGGCCCGGTAATCAGGGTCGTCATCGATGGAAACCGGCCCTCATATTTGTTGTGTAATTGCATCAACGCATCTTTTACCGTGGGAACGATTTGCTCCAGATGTCCGATTACAATATGTGTTTTCGGTAAAAAGTTTGCCCGCCGCCCGCTCTGCTGTTTTGAAGAAATTAAAACACTTCCCAGACGCGCTACGAAAAATTCGCAGGAAGTAAGCGTGTGTCCGGTTTTAATAAAATCCTCTTCACTTTCGCTGAATGCAATTTGATGCTTATTTAAAACCGACTGAATGGTCTTGTCTTTTGTAAAAAAAGATGTCCAGTTACGTTCTTTGGCCAGGGCGAGTAAATTAGCAGTCAGTTCCTGCTCATCGGCACAGAAAACAAATTTTCCGCCGTTGTTTTGCACCTCACGGGCAAAAACAAATTCGGCATCATCGTCAAAAGGAGTGTAAATATCTTTTTCCAAATCAACATCTTCAAAACGATTATCGATTTGGTGCAGGTTCGCCGTACGCAACCTTTTTAATATTACTTCACTCGATTTGATTTTCTGCATCAGTTATTCGTCTTCTTTTTTTACTTCGTCCGCTGTAGCATCCTGTTCCGTATTTCCCGGAATCGCCGGTGGTTGCGGGTCTGTTTTTGCCTCAGGCTCCGCTTTATCTTTGGCGTTTTCCTCGTTTTCCTTTGTTTGTTTTTCCTTGAATTCGGAACTAATGCTTTTTGCTACTTCGTGCTTGTCCTTATCTTCGAATGGGCGCGGGCCGAATATAGCTTCCACATCTTCGGCAAAGATTACCTCTTCATCCAAAAGGCGTTGGGCCAATTGCTTCAGCTTATCGATATTTTCTTCCAGGATTTTTACCGCCCGTTTATAGGCATCCTCGGCCAGCTTATGCACTTCCTCGTCAATTGCCTCTGCGGTTTTTTCGCTGTAAGGCTTGGTGAAACTGTACTCCTGCTGTCCGGTAGAGTCGTAGTAACTCACATTTCCGAGGCGGGCGTTCAAGCCGAAATAGGTAACTACCGCCATGGCTTGCTTGGTTACGCGTTCCAAATCGTTCAGCGCACCGGTGGAAACCTTTCCGAAGATTATTTGTTCGGCGGCACGGCCCCCCATCAGGGCGGTCATTTCGTCAAATAGTTGTTCAAAGGTGGTAATTTGTCGTTCTTCGGGCAAATACCAGGCGGCGCCCAAAGCTTTCCCACGGGGGATAATGGTTACCTTAACCAGCGGATGGGCATGTTCCAACAACCAGCTTACCGCGGCATGGCCTGCCTCGTGGTGGGCGATGGTGCTTTTTTCCAGCGGAGTGATAATTTTGGAACGTTTCTCCAAACCGCCCACAATACGGTCGATGGCGTCCATAAAGTCTTGTTTCTCGATAACTTTCGAGTTGCGCCGCGCGGCAATCAAAGCGGCTTCGTTACAGGCGTTGGCAATATCGGCGCCCGAAAATCCGGGAGTTTGTTTCGCCAACATGCTGACATCAATATCTTTGGAAACTTTCAAGGGTTTGATATGCACTTTGAAAATGGCTTCACGCTCGGTCAGGTCGGGCAGCTCCACATGAATCTGACGGTCGAAACGTCCGGCGCGCAGCAGGGCGCGGTCCAGAACATCGGCCCGGTTGGTGGCCGCCAAGATGATTACCCCCTGATTTCCGCTAAAACCGTCCATCTCGGTAAGGAGTTGGTTCAGTGTGTTTTCACGCTCATCGTTGGCGCCGGTAAATTGATTCTTCCCACGGGCACGGCCGATGGCGTCAATCTCGTCGATAAATACGATACAGGGAGCTTTTTCCTTGGCTTTCTTAAATAAATCGCGCACCCGGCTGGCGCCCACACCCACAAACATCTCCACAAAATCGGAGCCTGAAAGTGAGAAGAAGGGTACTTTGGCCTCTCCGGCCACCGCTTTGGCGATTAATGTTTTTCCCGTGCCGGGAGGGCCTACAAGTAAAGCGCCTTTGGGTATTTTTCCACCCAGTTCGGTATATTTTTTCGGATTTTTCAGGAAATCCACGATTTCCATAATCTCCACCTTGGCTTCTTCCAGTCCGGCCACATCGTCGAAGGATACGTTTACATCCGTGCTGCCGTCAAACAGTTGGGCTTTGGATTTTCCGATATTGAAAATCTGTCCGCCACCTCCGCCGGCACCACCGCCCATACGGCGCATGATGAATATCCAAAAAAGAATAATCAAACCGAGCGGCAAGAGCCAGCCCAGTATTTGTCCGGTATAGTCGATGCGGGTTTCCCGCTTAATATACACGCGGTCCGATTCGGGTATATTGGCTTCATCCTGAAACTTCTGCACCAGCTCGCCAAAGTTTTCCAAATCGCCGTCATATATCATATAGGGCTCGCCCGCCGACATAAATCCTTCATTCTTTTTCAGTGCGGGATAATTATCCAGGCGGTCTTTTTTTATGTAAACTTCGGCATATTCGTCTTTGTTTACAACGATAATCTTGCTTACATCACCTTTTTGCAACATATCGCGCAATTGCCCTTTTTGAATGGTCTCCGAATTGCCGGCATTATTCATACTCATAATCTGCAGTATGATGAATACCAAGGCGATAAATCCGTAAATCCAATAAAAATTAAAACCGCCTTTTTTATTGTTCTTCAAGGGGTTTGGGGTTGGTGGTATGTTTGGTTTTTTATTTGAGTTGTTTTCCATTTTATCCTTTAATTATTCGCTCGTTCACTATTCAAAATCTGTGCTTTTGGCATCGGCCCAAAGGTCTTCGAGCCGGTAAAAATCACGTATTTCCTCGCGGAATACATGTGCCACCACATCAATATAATCCAATAAAATCCAATTGGCAAAGTCGGTACCTTCCACCTGAAAGGGGTCAACGCCCAGCTCTTTTTTTACAATCTCGTCGATGCTGCGATAAATCGCCTCCACCTGGGTGTCACTTTGCGCATGGCATATCACAAAAAAGTCCGTAACGGCAGCATCCAGCTCCCGCAAATCCAACATTTTTATTTTCTCGCCTTTTTTTTCTTGAATCGCCTTAACGATGGTTAAAGCCAGTTGTTCTGAATCATTATTTTTCTTCGTCATCTATCCTATTTAATAATAGGTGCAAAAATACGTAATTTTGCACTAGATAAAACCTGAAATACATGAATCAGGATTCAAATTGTTAAGAATGATTAAATTGTGAAACCGAAGCCTTCCTTTTCTTTTCAAAAGCAATATACGGACGAAAGCGATTCGACGAATAAAACTATAGTGCGCAGCTTGTCGGAAAGGCATTTGCCCGAAGGCTATTTATTGCAAGCGGCTTTTCAAACGGACGGAAAAGGGCAGGGGCAAGCCTCCTGGGAATCGGAAGCGGGCAAGAACCTGCTGTTTAGCTTTGTCCTGCGTCCGAAAGCATTGGAAATACAACGGCAGTTTTACATTTCCGTTATTGTTTCTCTGGCATTGCAGCAAACGGTCCGTGAACTGCTTCCGGACATGGAAGTACGGATAAAATGGCCCAATGATATTTATGTCGGAGATAAAAAAATTGCGGGGATATTGATTGAAAATGCCATCAGGGGAACGCGGTTTGAGTGGGTGCTGACAGGGGTCGGCTTGAATGTAAACCAAACGGAATTTGTTTCCGGCGCCCCGAATCCTGTTTCTTTGAAAATGCTGACAGGAAAGAATTTCGATATAAATAAGATTTTGTTGGTATTCGAAAAATACTTTGCAGCATATTATGCCGATTTATGCGCGGGGCAATACGAAAAACTAAAAAGCGCATACCTGCAACTCATGTACCGCCGCGGGATATGGGCCTGCTTTTGCGATCGGGATGAAAGGATTTTTGAAGGCCGGATTGACGGCATCGACTCTTTCGGCTTTCTGCGCATTGAAACCCGCGCGGGGATGCGTACTTTTGATGTGAAGGAGGTGGAATACAAATAAGTATCTTACATTTGTTTCATACTGCAAACAAATAATTAATCCTTTATGTCTTCTTCCGCAAACCAAATTGGCAAGCGCTACCTGATTGCCACGGCCGTAATCGCTTTAATCGTGGCGTTTATGATTCCGGAAACCGATAAGAAGGATTTAGATTAACTCTGATTAGCGAGCTTCTGTATGTTTAGTTTGGCATAAACACTTTCGGCATCGAAAACCCTGGTATTGGCGTTTATGAAAATGTCCTCCTCAGAGGGATGTTTTATCTTACCGTAAACCTGATGGTTGTCGTAAATATGGCGCATATACCATTCGGGCTCTTTGCCCCAACGGTGGTCCATTGCTTTGCGCAGCATAAATTCTTCCTTATTTAAATCCAAATAAATTTTGCGATCTATTTGCTTATCCAGTTCATCAAACCAAAAAACAAAGAGCCCTTCACAAATAACAACATCATTTAGGGATTTTTGCTCCTCCAGATCACGTAAATATTTTTCGATATCAATACTTTCGGGAATTTCCCAGTCGGCATGCTCATAATAATTCGGTATTTGGTCTTCATCCAGCACGTAATCATCCTGGCAAAGCACAGTGCATGTCTTGTCGGTAAACTGCTCACAAAGCAGTTGTGCTAAGCGCGATTTGCCTGAATTACTGCAACCTCCAATACCGATTATCATAATGTTTGTCGTTTTTTAGTACCGTAAAGGTACAATAAAGTTTTAAAAAATGGAAATCGGAAGGGCAAACATATTTGGTGATTTTTAATTTGTTTTTATTCATCCAAACCCGGCCGTTTAAAATTCATAGCCGTCGGCCAGCGCTTATTTATTAGGCGGCTTGCTTTTTCCAGTAAAACCAGCATATCCAAAATCTCTGATTCCTGTTCGGGCATGTACTTTAGCAGAAACGACAGGGCGTCCATACTGCGGCGGATCGAAATCAGGGTAAGCTTGGCTGTGCCCAGGTTATCATGGTATTGCTCTTCGAAGGTGATGCCCTCCCAAAGCGGCTCGTCATCCACATTCATGGCCCGCCTGGTTTTTACATAAATAAAAAACGAATACCAGCTAAGTACCTCCACGGCATCATCAATGGCCAATACCATTGCTTCATTTTCCATGCCCTCACGAACCATAAGTTCGCGAAATAATTCTTTATTTTTTGCAATCCAATCCGTTATTTTCGAAGAATATTCTTTAGTCAGTTTCTCTGCTTCGGACTCAATATGTTCGGGTTTTTTATATTCACTGAGTGCTGCTTCATCAATACCTTTTTCCTCCATCATTTGGCGCAGCATTTCGGCCATAGCCGCGAAATTCAGAGATAATTCCTCAAAAAGTTTCTGCTCCCCCTCGTCGCTCGCATCTTCCAAATTGCGCGGATCCATTTTAAATACGGCGCAATGTTTCGTAAAGGCGCAACGCTCGCACCAGCGGTCGCAATAATTGTGAATGCCCGAGATAATGTCTTTGTCTGAAATAGCCCGGTCGATTTTCTCAATATGTTTTTTTATTTCTTCTTCACTGTGTTCCATGCTTGTTTGCTTTTGTGTAGTGTAAAAATATGAATTAAAAACAAACCGCCCGCTTTCTGTGAATAATTGTATTTTTCTTTGCTTTTGGCGAAAAAGAGTGGTGCTAAATTTTGTTAATTTTCAATATTTTCACGTAATTCGCAGCTCAATTTCTAATAATCATAAAAATATAGATATGGAACAAATGAAACAATCATTGCGTGACTCGACCGCTGCACGGTGGACCGCATTAGTTTTTGCTTCGATGGCAATTTTCGGAGCCTATTATTTTAACTATGCTTTGTCCTCCATCAAGCCGATGCTTGAAAGTGTATTGGGCTGGAATAGTGAAGACTTCGGTACTTACACCTCTGCCTATGCCTGGTTTAACGTATTTTTCTTTATGCTCATTTTCAGTGGATTTATCCTCGATAAACTGGGTGTGCGAAAAACCGGTTTGGGTGCCACTATTATTATGTTTGTGGGTACCGCCATCAACTATTGGGCGGTAAATCACCAATTTGCCGAAGGCGCTGTAGTGCATATTCCGCTTTTGGGCGATATGAAAACGCAGGTACTCTATTCCTCGCTTGGTTTTGCCATTTTTGGTGTGGGTACCGAGGCCATCGGAATTACTATTTCCAAAGCGGTAGTACGTTGGTTTAAGGGTAAAGAAATGGCCCTGGCCATGGGTATGCAGATGTCGATTGCCCGTTTGGGAACGATGCTTGCCCTCGTTATTTCCTTGCCGCTGGCAAAAAACTTTACCGTTACCGCTCCGATTCTTTTTGCTTTGGTGGTGATGGTCCTTGGAGTTATCTCCTTTATTATGTTCTCCATACTGGATATTAAACTGGATAAATCCGAAGGAACAGTTGAGCAGGTTAAGGATCCGGATGATGAGTTTAAGGTTTCCGATATCGTTTTGATTATTGGTAATTTGGGATTCTGGTATATCGCCATTCTTTGTGTGCTGTTTTATTCAGCCGTGTTCCCGTTCTTGTTTTACGCTACCGACCTGATGATTAACAAATACAATGTGGATCCCTATTGGGCCGGTACTATTCCCGGACTATTACCTTTGGGTACGATGATTCTTACGCCGGTTTTCGGTGGTATTTATGATAAATACGGAAAAGGTGCCACCATTATGATTGTGGGTTCCTTAATTCTGATTTTAGTACACGGTATTTTGGCAATTCCTACTTTCAACGCTGCCTGGATTGCTGTAATTATGGTAATTGTTTTGGGAATCGGTTTCTCACTGGTGCCTTCGGCTATGTGGCCGTCCGTGCCGAAAATTATTCCCGAAAAGCAATTGGGAACCGCTTATGCCGTAATCTTCTGGATTCAAAATATCGGGCTGATGTTAGTGCCTTTGATGTTGGGAGTCGTGTTGAACGCTACCAATCCGGATGTGTCGCCGAATAAATCTATGGTGCGCGAGTCCATTAAAAAGGCCTTTACGGAGGTTGTCCCCGCGAATTTGTTTAGCGTAAAGGAATTTGATAAGTTGGTAGAAAAAGCAACCAGTGCTTCTGTCGATTCTGTTGTTCAGTATTCTGATTATGTTGCTGTTCCCGCGGCTGATTTGGATTCTGCCCGTGTGGTAAACGATATCTATTCAGGTGTTGTCGAGGCCATTAAAACGGTTGATTTCTCGGATGAAAAAGAAGGGGAGAAAGCAGCTATTAGCGCCGCCAAAGCCAGCGCTTGCGAGATTATTGTTGATGAAAAATTGAACTTGCGCTACGATTATTTCTACGATATGTTAATCTTCCTGAGTCTTTCCTCTTTGTCCTTGATTTTTGCATTCCTGCTTAAATTCGAAGACCGTAAAAAAGGATACGGACTGGAACTTCCGAATATCAAGAAATAAGATAGCTTGTACTATTCTAAAAAATCTTAAAAGGGTGGCTTAAGGGCCGCCCTTTTTTATTTTCAAGCTACTTTTTTCGTAATTTCGGCAACTCGAATTTATAAACTTAAACACAACATATTATGAGCAAAGAAATTCTGAATCTTGAGCCCAAGGAAGTATGGAAATATTTTTACGACCTGACTCAAGTACCCCGTCCGTCGAAACACGAAGACAAAATCCAGGAGTTTATGGTAAACTTCGGCCAAAGTTTGGGCCTGGAGACCATCAAGGACGAGGTAGGAAACGTAATTATCCGCAAGCCCGCGACTCCGGGAATGGAAGACCGCAAGGGTATTATCCTGCAGGGACACCTGGATATGGTTCCGCAAAAAAACAGTGATACGGATCACGATTTTGAAAACGACCCCATTGATGCCTATATCGATGGCGATTGGGTAACCGCTCGCGGTACCACCCTTGGTGCCGACAACGGTATGGGTGTGGCGGCCGCAATGGCTGTTTTGGCATCCAAGGATATTCAGCACGGACCTATCGAGGCCCTGTTTACCTCAGACGAGGAAACCGGAATGACCGGTGCTTTCGGACTGAAGCCGGGCCTTCTGCAAGGTGATATCTTGCTGAACCTCGATTCGGAAGACGAAGGTGAATTGTATATCGGTTGCGCCGGAGGTATCGACGCCACCATTACATTTGATTTCAAAGAAGAAGATGTGCCGGCAAACAGTACCGCTTTTAAGCTGGCCGTTACCGGACTCAAAGGAGGACACTCCGGACTGGATATTATCCTGTATCGCGGAAACTCCAATAAACTGTTATTCCGTTTCATCAAGGCTGCCATTGAGCATTATGATATGCGTATCGCCAACATCCAGGGTGGAAGTTTGCGCAACGCCATTCCGCGTGAGTCGTTCGCTACCGTTACGGTACCTGCCGACAAGAAAGATAAGTTTGTGGAGTGTGTGGCCAAGTTTGAGCAGATTTATAAAGATGAACTGAGCGCCAAGGAGCCGGATTTGAGCTTCAAAGTGGAAGCAGCCGATATGCCCGCCAAGGTGATGGATAACGAAACGGCCACGAAGGTTACCGATTTTGTTTATGCCGCGCCCAATGGTGTTATGCGTATGAGCGACGCTATGGAGAATATGGTGGAAACATCAACCAACCTGGCGATTGTACAAACCAAGGGAACGAAAGTGATTATGGCCGCTTTGATGCGTAGTTTCGTGGAAACCGCGAAAGAGGACCTGGCGAATATGTTTACTTCTTTGGCGCGCTTGGCCGGAGCCGAATGTGTATTGGCCGGTGCTTATCCGGGATGGAAACCCAATCCGGACTCAGTGATTTTGGGCGAGATGCAGCAGGTTTATAAAAACCGTTTCGGTAAGATTCCGGAAATCAAAGCTATTCACGCCGGTTTGGAGTGTGGCCTTTTAGGAAGTGTATATCCGAACTGGGATATGATTTCGTTTGGCCCGACCATCCGTTTCCCGCACTCTCCCGATGAGAAAGTGGAAATTGCCAGCGTGCAGAAATTCTGGGATTTCCTTTTGGAGACATTAAAACACGCGCCTAAGAAATAAGGTGGAGTAATTATTAAGGTATAAAGAGGACTTCAATTTTGTGGTCCTCTTTTTTTATCCGATATGAACGCTGGCGGGACGATATAAACGCGTCTTTTGTGTAACAACTCCCAAATTATCGTGAATAAATTCCACAGTGTAACACAGTGTTATACACAGAGGAACACGATGAAACAATCCAAACTTATATGCCCTTATATTTCTTATATGGTTCAAAAAAGGCTCTGTGCAACTCCGTGTCTTCTTTATGCCCTTTGTGTAACAGCCGCCGATCATGCGCAAATAACTTCCACATTGTGGGACACTGTGTCGTACACTGTGTAACACCGTGAAACAATCCATATAACTTAAAACGCTGTAAATAATAAATACTCAGCCTGATGCAGCGATATCAGCCTCAATTTTGTCCATTAAGCCTAACTCCAAAAAATAAAGCCCGGCTCCAAAGAAACGCCATGAAAATTACTTCAAGCCTGCAATTTGCTCTTCCAGCACTTTAATCTTCTGCTCGGCATCCGCCGCCTTTTTACGCTCCATATCCACCACCTTGGCCGGGGCGTTATTTACAAAGCGCTCATTGCTCAGTTTTTTATTCACCGAAGCCAGGAATCCCTGTGTATAACTCAATTCCTCCTGCAGTTTCGCCAACTCGGCCTCCACGTCCACATTGTCGCTCATCGGCACGAAATACTCCGCCGATTTTACCAGAAAGCGCGTAGCGCCTTCCACATCCGCCTCCACATATTCCAGCTTACTCAAATTGCTCAGCTTGATAATGACCGCGTCAAAAGCACTCTTCGTGCCCGCCTGGCCATTGGCTTTTACCTTAAGCTCCAACTGCTCTTTCATCGGAATCTGCTTTTTGTTGCGCACATTCCGCACATTATTAATAACCTCAGCCGCAAAATCAAAATCCGCGATAATTCCGGCATCATAAGCCTCGGCCTTCGGCATATTGCTCACAATAATATCCTCTTTTTGCTCGCGCAGCAAATGCCAAACTTCCTCGGTAAGGAAAGGCATAAACGGATGCAGGATTTGCATCAGCTTCTCAAAAAACACAATGGTTTGCTCGTAGGTTTCCCGGTCAATCGACTGCTGGTAGGGCGGCTTGACAATCTCCAGATAATTGGAACAGAAATCATCCCAAATAAGTTTGTAGGTCGTCATTAAGGCCTCGGACAAACGGTATTTCGAAAAATTATCCTCAATGCTTTTCAGACTCTCGTTTATGCGGGCATCCATCCATTGCATTCCCGCCTTGGCTGCCTCAGTGGCTTTGCCGTCGCTTATTTCCCAGCCTTTTACCAGGCGCAGGGCATTCCAGATTTTATTGCTGAAATTTCGTCCCTGCTCGCAAAGGGCCTCATCGAAAGGCAAATCATTGCCCGCCGGGGAAGTCAGCAGCATACCCACACGCACCCCGTCGGCACCGTATTGCTCCATCAGTCCGATGGGGTCGGGCGAATTGCCCAGGCTTTTCGACATCTTACGGCCCAGCTTATCCCGCACGATTCCGGTCAGATATACATTCTCGAAAGGTTTCTCGCCACGGTACTCGTAGCCCGCGATAATCATCCGTGCCACCCAGAAAAACAAAATTTCGGGGGCCGTCACCAAATCATTGGTCGGGTAGTAATATTTTATCTCTTCGTTTTCGGGATGGCGAATACCGTCGAATACCGAAATAGGCCACAACCAGCTGGAGAACCAGGTGTCCAATACATCCGACTCCTGACGTAAATCTGCCGCGTTCAAATCTTTGTTGCCACTTTTCTTACGGGCTTCAGGCAAGGCTTCTTCAGCGGTCTTGGCAATAACGAAATCGTTTATGCCATCGCTGTAAAACCAGGCCGGAATGCGGTGTCCCCACCACAATTGGCGCGAAATATTCCAATCACGAACATTTTCCATCCAGTGGCGATAGGTGTTTTTAAATTTCGCGGGAACAAGCTTGATATCATCTTCCATTACCGCTTTCAGGGCCGGTGCGGCCAGCTTGGGCATCGACAAAAACCACTGATAGCTCAGCTTGGGCTCAATCACGGCACCCGTACGCTCCGATGTGCCTACTTTGTTTTGGTAGTCTTCGGTTTTTACCAGATAGCCCTGCGCCTCCAAATCTTTTACAATCTGCTTGCGGCAGGCAAAGCGGTCCATGCCCTTGTATTGCAATCCGTGCTCGTTCAGTGTGGCGTCGTCATTAAAAATGTCGATAACCTCCAGTTTATGTTTATCGCCGATTTCTTTATCATTGGGGTCGTGAGCGGGCGTGATTTTCAAACAACCCGTACCGAATTCCATATCCACATATTCATCCTCAATCAATGGCACACTACGATTCGCGATAGGCACAATCACCCGCTTTCCTTTCAGGTGGGTAAAACGCGCGTCATTAGGATTGAAGCAAACAGCCGTGTCCCCCAGAATAGTCTCGGGGCGGGTCGTGGCGATGGTTACATAATCATCTTCGCCTTCAATCTGATAGCGCACATAATACAGTTTTCCGTTTTTCTCTTTATAGATTACCTCCTCGTCCGAAACCGTGGTCTTGGCCTCCGGGTCCCAGTTTACCATACGGTAGCCGCGGTAAATCAGGCCTTTATTATAGAGGTCGATAAATACATCAATCACCGATTCCGACATATCGTCGTCCATGGTAAATTTGGTGCGATCCCAGTCGCAACTGGCACCCAGTTTTTTCAACTGCTCCAGGATAATGCCTCCGTGTTTGTAGGTCCAGTCCCAGGCGTGTTTCAGAAATTCTTCACGCGTCAGCTCGTCCTTATTAATGCCTTCTTCTTTCAGTTTGGCCACCACTTTGGCTTCAGTGGCGATGGAGGCGTGGTCGGTGCCCGGCACCCAGCAAGCATTTTTGCCCTGCATGCGCGCACGGCGAATCAATACATCCTGAATGGTATTGTTGAGCATATGCCCCATATGCAATACGCCCGTAACATTAGGTGGCGGAATCACAATGGTGTAAGGCTCCCGCTCGTCCGGTTCCGAATGGAAATAATTCTTTTCCATCCAGTGTTGATACCATTTGTCTTCTACCGTTTTCGGATTGTATTTGCTTGCAATTTCCATAGTTGTCATTCATTAAAAATGTGGCGCGAAAATACAAAAAATGAGGGGACAAAAAAGTCAAGAATTTGGGGGAAGGTCGTGGGATAAATCTTCCTTAAAAGAGAAACAAAAAATGCAGATTAAGTCCGTGCTGCGCAGGCCATACATTTGCGGCTCTCGGGTACGATCAGGATTCGTCCCATGGGGATTTCCCGGCCACAGACCACGCATTTTCCGAAATTATCTTTATCCAGGTTTTGCAAACTGGATTTCAATCCCTCCAACTGGCGGCGCTTTTTAATCAGCGTGGCCTCGTTCACGCTTTTGTTATTGATGGCGTCCATCCGGCTCACACGGCCAATGGAGCAATCGGGCTCAATCGGTTTGGTAGCTTCCCGAAGTTCGTCAATCTCGGTTTCGAGTCGCTGAATCCGCTCCGGAATCAGTTTGCGTAATTGGTCTTTTTCTTCTGGGGTCATGTTTTTAAATTGCGGGCAAAGATAGAAAAAGACGCTAAACTCTCTTAGTTCGTTTTGAAAGCTTCAAGAAATTGGCCGGGGGTCATAACCGGAATTTTCGCCGATTTGAAATCCTTCAGGTTTCTCGTGATAATTATTTCCATATCATTTTCAATAGCCGTATAGTATTGAAGTCCGTCTTCAAAGTCGGCAAAAGCCTCATCATTTAACGCCAGGCCAATAGTTTTGTCGTCTAATGGCAATACCGTAATCAGTACCCGTAAGGTTCTTAGCACTTCCTTTACCTTGGGGGTTTTCAATTGTTTTAGTAAAACGTAGGCTGTATTGGCAAAGGTCAGTGCCGATACACTGATATTGATCTTTTTCCGGTCGGCTAATGAAAAAAGGATGGCTGATTCGGCATAGTAAGGTTCCCTTTTTGAAAGTAAATCGATAACAATGTTGGTGTCAATAAATAAGCGTGTCATTTGTATTTTTCGTTTACGTAATCCCGATATTCTTTTTTATAGTCAAAATCTTCCGGCAATTCGATGACGCCGCTAAGACTTTCAATCAAAGGTGTGATTTCCTGTTTATGCTCCGGGCTTTTCTCACGGGTAAGACTGTCGAGGTAAGCTTCAATCATTTTGGATAAGCTGATTTTTTTTTCTTGGGCATATCTTTTCGCCCGCTCGATAATTTGATCGTTTAATCGTAATGTAAGTTTCGTTTCCATAGGTGAAAAATATTTGTACGTGCAAATATATAAAATATAGACGTCAAAAGCAATCGCGATTAAAATATGTGTTGAAATCGGGGATGTTCCGGGCTTTAGCTTACAGAGGTTTAAAAACAAAAAAACCGAAGAAATAATCTTCGGCTTTTTGTTGTGGGCGATGAGGGATTCGAACCCCCGACCCCCTCGGTGTAAACGAGGTGCTCTGAACCAGCTGAGCTAATCGCCCTAATATTTTTAGAAGCTCTGAACCATTCCGATAGTTATCGGAAGAGCTAATCGCCCTAATATTTTTAGAAGCTCTGAACCATTCCGAATACTTTCGGAAGAGCTAATCGCTCCTTAGTTGCGTTTGCGAGTGCAAATATAGGACAAGTTTTTTTAACTGCAAACAAAAAAATGAAAAATTTCTTGGTTTTTTTCTCGAAAAAATTAAACTGTTAATTTTCAACATCTTAGAGTTTTACTCATTATATCACAAAGTATTTTATTATCTTTGAACAAAATAAATAGGCACCGTAGCTGCGTTGCGCGAGGGATTGAACGGCGTGTTTGAGCTCTTTCGCCCCAAAGGCGAAAAGCGAGTAGTGAAAGCCCGACCCGTGGCATTAGCCGTGGCATAAGGAAGGGGCGCGCCCAAATTAAAAATATATTATATGAGTCAGACCGTAATTGTTATTCTACTATCGTATTTACTGGGGTTTTTGTTTGTGCTCGCTATCAGATCGTACGACAAATATGATAAGGAACCTCTTGGGAGATTGGTTTTGTTTACGTTCTTGGGAGGGCTTGTTTCGGTAGGTGTCGCTTCGTTTATCTACTTGTTTGTGCATCCTAAATTTACTTTTTTTGACGCTATTTTTAAAGTAGGCGCCGTTGAGGAATTAGCAAAACTCATCACCTTAGTAATATTGTATAGAATTATTAGAAAAGAATATGACGAAATAGTAGATGGAATTGTGTATATGGCCGCCATTGCACTAGGATTTTCGGTGGTCGAAAACATTTTTTA
>CAYUAN010000029.1:0-2016 GCA_964442545.1 uncultured Prolixibacteraceae bacterium
AGTTTAAAGTTTGAAAAGTCTAAACCGAGCACTTGCCGGTTAAGATTTAAAAGTCAAACTACCAGTTATATATCATATTGCATATTACTATTTTACAGATTACAAATTAAAATTCTCCACAAGCAAGGCTTGTGGAGTAACCGGAGAGATGCCGGAGTGGTTGAACGGGACGCTCTCGAAAAGCGTTGTACCCTTATCGGTACCGGGAGTTCGAATCTCCCTCTCTCCGCAAGAACAAATATTGGAGTGTGAATTGATTTCAAGTCGGGGTGTGGTATGATGAAAGGGAGGGGTGTTAATGGTTTAATTAAATAATTATGGCGAAAAATAAGTCTAGTAATAAGGAAAAATTTGAAGCTCAGCTTTTCAAGACTGCGGATAAGTTGCGTAAAAATATAGACGCAGCCGAATATAAACATATTGTGTTGGGTTTGATTTTTCTCAAATATATTTCCGATTCTTTTGAAGCGCTTCACGCCAAACTTAAAGAAGGAAAAGGAAAATATGAAGGAGCGGATCCTGAAGACAAGGATGAATATAAAGCGGAGAATGTCTTTTGGATTCCGCAAAATGCCCGCTGGTCTTACCTTCACTCACGAGCCAAGCTCCCCACTATCGGTAAAGACCTGGATGAAGCAATGGAAAAGATTGAAAAAGACAATCCGACACTGAAAGGTATTTTGCCAAAAGTTTATGCCAAGCCGAATCTTGATAAAACATCTCTCGGCGGATTGATTGATTTAATCGAAAATATCGCCTTGGGAACTGAAGCGGCAAAATCAAAAGATATTCTCGGAAAAGTGTATGAATATTTTTTAGGTGAATTTGCTTTGGCGGAAGGTAGAAAGGGTGGGCAATTCTATACACCAAAATCAATCGTGAAGTTGCTGGTAGAAATGCTTGAACCATACAAAGGGCGTGTGTTTGACCCTGCCTGTGGTAGTGGTGGAATGTTTGTAATGAGTGAAAAATTTGTCAAAGAGCATCAGGGGAAAATTGACGATATTTCCATTTACGGACAAGAAAGTAATCAAACAACTTGGAAACTCTGCCGAATGAACTTGGCAATTCGTGGAATTGACGGAAGCCAAGTAAAATGGAATAACGAAGGGTCTTTCTTGAAGGATCTTCATCCAGATTTAAAGGCAGATTTTGTGATTGCCAATCCACCGTTTAATGATAGCGACTGGAGCGGAGAGCTTTTGCAAAATGATGGTAGATGGAAATATGGCACACCACCAAAAAGCAATGCCAACTTTGCATGGGTGCAACACTTTGTTTATCACCTAGCGCCAAAGGGCGTAGCTGGTTTTGTTTTAGCAAAGGGCGCGCTTACTTCCAAAACTTCGGGGGAAGATGTTATACGCAAGAACTTAATTGAAGCGGGGTTGGTAGATTGTATTGTAAATCTTCCGCCAAAACTGTTTCTCAATACGCAAATCCCAGCATCGCTGTGGTTTCTCTCCAACAAACGACATGGATTTAATGGGGATCGTAAACGCGATGATGAGATTCTTTTCATTGACGCGCGTAATTTGGGGCATCTTATCAATCGCCGGACACGAGAATTTAGCGATGAAGATATTGCCAAGGTGGCAAACACTTACCACCAGTGGCGCAACAAAGACGGAAAATATGAAGATGAGCCGGGTTTTTGTGCGTCGGTAAAGTTGGAAAAAGTGCGCGAACTGGACTATGTATTAAGTCCGGGGCGTTATGTTGGCTTACCTGAAGAAGAAGATAATTTTGTATTTTCCGAGAGATTTCCGGAACTAAAAAAAGAATTTGAAGAGCAATTGGAAGAAGAAAAAGAGCTCAACAAGCGAATTCTGGATAATTTAAGTAAAATTGATTATGAAAAATAACATGCAAAACAGCGGAATTATTATTTACGAAGGCGACAAAGGTCAGCCGAAGCTTCAGGTGCGGATTGAGGGAGAAACAGTGTGGCTCAATCAAAAACAACTGTCTGAGCTGTTTAATACAACTCGTCCAAATATCACGATGCATATTAAG
>CAYUAN010000030.1:0-3128 GCA_964442545.1 uncultured Prolixibacteraceae bacterium
TTCCAACTTCCCACCTTTACAACCTTCGCTCCACTTTTTTCTGCATTTCGGCTTTCCAGCCGGCAAAATCCCCGGCGATTATGTGCTTTCGGGCTTCGCCCACCAGCCATAAATAGAATGCGATATTATGCAGGCTGGCAATCATCGGTCCCAGACTTTCTTTGGCCACAAACAAATGGCGCAGATAGGCCTTGGTATATTGCGCATCAACAAATGAGGTTCCGTTGGGGTCCACCGGTGAGAAATCGCGTTGCCACTTTTGGTTCTTGATATTAATAATGCCTTCACTAGTAAACAGCATGCCGTTACGGCCGTTGCGGGTGGGCATAACGCAGTCGAACATATCCACACCCAAACTGATGCCTTCCAGTATATTGGAGGGAGTGCCTACGCCCATCAGGTAGCGGGGCTTATCCTTGGGTAAAATACTGCATACCAAATCCGTCATCTCGTACATAACTTCATGCGGCTCGCCCACACTCAGCCCGCCTATGGCGTTTCCTTCGCGGCCGGCCGCGGCAATGGTTTCTGCCGACTGCTTACGCAAATCGCGATATACGCTGCCTTGAACAATGGGAAACAGCGTCTGGCTAAAGCCGTATTTGGGCTCTGTTTCGTCAAAGCGCGTGATGCAGCGTTGCAACCATTTGTGTGTCATGTGCATCGAGTTTTTGGCATAATCGTAGTCGCAGGGGTAAGGCGTGCACTCGTCGAAAGCCATAATGATATCGGCACCGATGGTGCGCTGAATATCCATCACCCCTTCGGGCGAAAACAGATGCTTCGAGCCGTCGATATGCGAACGGAAATGAACACCCTCGGGTTTTATCTTCCGCGTTTCCGAGAGGGAATACACCTGATAGCCTCCGCTGTCGGTTAAAATTGGCTTGTCCCAACCATTGAATTTATGGAGTCCGCCTGCTGCCTCGATGGTTTCCAAACCCGGGCGTAAATACAAATGATAGGTATTCCCCAATATGATTTGCGCCTTGGTATCTTCCGTCAGCTCCTTGATATGCACGGCCTTCACCGTGCCGGCTGTACCGACGGGCATAAATATCGGCGTTTGAATCTTTCCGTGGTCGGTAGTGATTTCTCCGGCCCGCGCATTGCTTTTGGGGTCGGTATATTGTAATTCAAATTTCATTCTTGTGATTTGAGTTTGCGCTCTGTTGAGCATTGCCTGCAAAAATAGTTAAAATGTGCGTGGTGCTTTTATCCGATTACCGGCAAACTGTGTCCGCTGAGCCTGCGATAGAGATTAAGTGCGTAGGAGTCAGTCATCCGGGCAACAAAATCCACAATTTTCATAATCTTTTCGTAACCGCTGTCGGTATCCTTGGCATGAAACTGCTCGGGCAGCAACTGCCGCAATTTCTTGTTCATACCCCGCCCGGGGTGTAGCTGCATGTCCATAAAACGTTCCAGCAGGCCTGAAATAACCTGGTAGCCCGCCAGTTCTATCTCGATTACGGGTTTGCGGTTGTATAAAAAGATATTGGCTTTTTTTATGGGGCCTTCCAAAAGGTCGGTGGAGCGTATCAAATCGGTAATTTCGCGGTCAAAAGTTCCCGCCATTATTCCGTTGTATTGTTTCTTGAATACATCCATGCTTTCCCAAATCAACACGTTAATGGCCTTGGCACGCAGATAGCCGATTTTCTCGCCATTGTCTTTTATCTTGCCGTATTTCTCCACGGCTTCTGCGGCATCATGTGAACGTTCCAAAAGCGGAAACAGCAATTCTTCCATCTCATTAAGTTTCAGATAGCCGAGTTTGTAGCCGTCTTCCAAATCGATAATGCGATAGCAAATATTGTCGGCCGCCTCAACCATAAACACCAAAGGATGCCGCGCCCAAACATCCTGTTCGGCTCCATGGCGGCTAATTTTCTGTAGTCCGAGCTCTGTGGCGACTTCGCTAAATAGTTTTTGTTCCGATTGGAAAAATGAAAACTTCTTGGCGGAGGTGCGTTTTAATTCCGGTTCAGCTAAATCTTGATTATGCACTGCCGAAGCACGCGGATATTTGGCAAAGCAGCCCAATGTGGCATAGGTGAGGCGCAGCCCGCCGCGAATTTCGTCGGGATGGTGGTTGGTCAACAGTCGGAAACCATGCGCGTTACCTTCATATCTTGTTAAATCGGCCCATTGCCGCTCGTCGAGCGAAAATTCCGAGCGCAGCTGCTCATTCTTTTTGAAATAATGCCCAATGGCACTTTCGCCCGAATGCCCGAAAGGCGGATTGCCGACATCGTGGGCCAGGCTGGCTGCTGCCACAATATCACCGAAAATGTGCATGCTGTTTCCCTTTTCCTGCAGGGCGGGTTCTTGCTCAATAACAAATTGCCCGGCCAGATTTCCCAAACTGCGGCCAACGGAAGAAACCTCGATGCTATGGGTGAGGCGATTGTGCACAAAATCGTTTTCGGGTATGGGAAAAACCTGGGTTTTGTCTTGCAGGCGACGAAAAGCCGAAGAAAATATAATGCGATCGTAATCGCGTTGAAAAGCCGAGCGATGCGCAAAGGCATCGTAGTTTTCGCGTTCGTCACCCAGGCGGCGACTGTTTAATAGTTTTTCCCAATTCATAAATTTATTCTTTATTGACGGAGGCAAACTTAATAAATATTGATATGATGCTGTTCGAAGCTTTTTAATACTTTTACCCAATGAATACAAGGCGGAGAAACATTATGTTTTGGCGGAAAATAAAAGGCGTACAACCTCTTTTTAAATTTGTGATGCTGCTTTTGTTTATGTTTTTTGTGCAAACAGGGCAGGCACAAGCAGATACAAGCCGCACGGACAGTGTGATTCAATCAAAGGGAATTAGTGAGCAGGATTTGATTCAGCTGTATGAATTTAAACAAGATACGGACGGAGTATGGCGCGCCCGTTATCCCGACGGCAAAGTTTTGGCCGAAGGCCGGATGAAGATGCATGGCCTTTTTCGAAGAACCTTATTGATGGAAGGGGAGTGGGTGTATTATGATCGGGAAGGTAAGCCCGTGGAAATACATCATTATCATAAAGGCCGCTTAATCAGTGTGGAAACGCCCTCTGAAAATTAGTTATTTTTGTAAAAAAGTCCAGCATAGATGGTGAAGATTGCAGTTGTAATTCCG
>CAYUAN010000031.1:0-3083 GCA_964442545.1 uncultured Prolixibacteraceae bacterium
ATTGCTCACCCGCCGTTTACGTGTGTTTATCAGCAAAGATGAACAGGCAAAGATTCAGGCGGTGTATAACGCGTCTATTGATATTGCGCAACAACTTGACGTATGTGAGTGGGCTTATAAAAAGTCGGATAATGATGTCAGTCTGAATGCGAAACTGAGTCAGCTCCGCGCCATATCAAAGCGGATGAAGGCCTATACCTGTCAGTTGAAAGTGTATAAATCCACATTGCCGCCCGCTATTATTGCACAGAAGAGTGCGGCCTGTAATTCGAATATTAAGCCGTCCGGAACGGAATCGCGCATAGATTTTTTGAACGCGATTTATAAAAATTCAAAACAATTAAAGACGCAGGCAAGGGGTATTCAATGCAATCAATAAGCGAAATAGAAAAAAAGTGGCAGCGGGATATGCTCGGCCCCGAATATCAGATGCTGGAGCTTATTCACCCCGATGATTATGAGGGCGCGGTAAAAAGTGTTCTGATACGGCATCGGGCCAATGCGGACACACCAAAGGCGGTGCTTTATGTGCACGGTTTTATCGATTATTTTTTCCAAAAGGAATTGGCGGAGTTTTTTGCTTCGTCGGGTTTTCGTTTTTTTGCCCTTGATCTGCGCAAATACGGACGTTCGATGATGCCGCACCAAAAGCCCAATTATTGCCGCAGCATTGATGAGTATTTTGAAGATATTGATGCGGCATTGAAGCTGATTCGGGCATACGGCCATAGCGAAATCGTATTGATGGGCCATTCTACCGGCGGGCTGACCATGCCGCTTTATCTGAACCGGCATCCTTCCCCCGATATTAAAGGCTTGATTCTGAACAGTCCGTTTCTGGACTTTAATGTGCCTGCTTTATTACGGGCTTCTATTCCTTTGGTACTATGGATTGGAGCACGCTTTCCGGAGGCAAAGACGGATATTCTGCCACAGCATTACCCCAAAAGTTTGCATAAGGATTGGAAAGGGGAGTGGGATTTCAATACCGAATGGAAACCCATCAAAAATTTTCCGCAATATTTTGCCTGGATGCGTGCCATTCGTTTGGCGCATCTCGAATTGCAGTCGGGCTTGAATATTGAGGTTTCCGTATTGGTAACGCATTCGGATAAGTCGTATAAAAAGATGCGCTGGTCGGAGCAGGTACGCAGAAGCGATGCTGTGCTCGATGTGGAGCATATTAAAAAATACGCCCCCGTTTTAGGAAATAAGGTAACTGTCGCCGAGGTTCCGGGCGCCGTGCACGATATGGTTTTGTCAGGAAAAGAAGTGCGCGATGAAGTGTATGCCGTAATGCGAAAGTGGATGCTTTCACAAGAAATAGCGGAATAGTTATATTTGTACTGGAAAACCGATGAAAAACTCAAACTGAATAATCATTATGAATTATAAATTAATAAGCTTTTTAATATCCTTATTTGTCGTAGCCGCCTGTAATCCATCCGGAAGTGGTCAAAATTCCGGTGAGGGGGAGCTGAAAATAAAAGAATACACCTATAAGCAAAGCGAGGAGATGACTCCCTACTTAAAAGCCGAGGTGGATTATTTTCAGATATCCGGGGATAATAAATTGGCTAAATCCATTAATAAATTGATTTTGTCGGCCTATGAGGGCAAGATGAAAAGTGTTCCGGAGAATCCCAATGAGTTGGTGGAGAAGTATTTTGGGGAACAGATGCTTGATATAAAAGGTATGGTGCAGGATGTGGGCGAAACGGAGCTATTACCTTACGAATATATTTATAGCGCTAAGCCGGTTTTAAATAACGGCCGGGTGTTTTCGTTTCAGCAAAGCTTTTATACTTATACCGGAGGCGCTCACGGAATGTCCGGGGAGCTGTATTATAATTATGATGTTGCCACGGAAAAAGAAATTTCTTTGTTGAGCTTATTCACGCCGGAGGAATTAAAGAAGTTAAACTCCTACGGAGAACAATTATTCCGGAAGCAGCAAAAAATTCCCGAGGGGCAGGACTATGCTGATGCGGGCTATTTCTTTGATGATGGTTTTTATTTGCCGAATAATGTATTGATGACGGAGAAAGGCCTGCAGTTTTATTATGCGCCTTATGAAGTTGGCCCGTATTCGCTGGGAGATATTAAGCTGTTTATCCCCTACACAAAACTGGCGGATTTATTTCCGGAGAATAATTTAATCAATCAGTATATTCAATAAAAACATATTCAGAATTTGGGCAAGTGGCACTATAGAACGATACTCCTTTTTGCGGCATTTTTGATGCTTGCTTTGTCGTCTGTTGCCCAAAGAACAACCAAAATTACGGGAACCATTACCGATTCCATTAGCGGGGAGCCCATTCCTTTTGTCAATGTTTACCTGAAAGGTACTTCGGTGGGGGCCACTACGGGTTTTGACGGGAATTTTTCCATAAAAACTACTGTCAAATCGGACTCTTTATTTATTTCTTATATCGGTTATAAACCGGTACGTCTTAAGGTGAATTACGGTGCATATCAGCATTTTGATGTAAAGTTGCAAAACAGTAATATCGAACTGGCAGCGGTGGAGATTCATCCGGGCGAAAATCCCGCACACGTATTGTTGCGCAAGGTGATTGCCCACAAGGATCAAAACAGCGGATATAGTTTGAATTCTTATGAATATCGCGTGTATAATAAAGTGCAGATGGACGCCAACAATATCACCGAAAAGTTCCGGAACAGAAAGGTTTTTAAACCCTTTGACTTTATTTTCGAGAATGTGGATACCTCCACCATTAACGGTAAAGCTTATCTGCCGCTTCTGTTGTCCGAAACGGTTTCCTACTATTACCACCGCTCCAATCCGGAAGTGCAAAAAGAGGTGATTGTGGCCTCGCGGATGTCGGGAATCAATAACGAAAGTGTTGCCCAGTTTTTGGGAAGTATGTATCAGAAAATCAATATTTACGATAACTATATCCGTATCTTTAATAAAAACTTTGCCAGTCCGATTGCCGATTTCGGTTTGCGTACCTATCGCTATTATTTAATTGACAGTGCTACGATTGACGGACATTGGTGTTATCAAATGATGTTTAAGCCACGGCGGAAACAGGAGGCCACTTTTACAGGTGAGA
>CAYUAN010000032.1:0-2349 GCA_964442545.1 uncultured Prolixibacteraceae bacterium
CCCCAAGCCCCAAGCCCTCTGCCCATTAATACCCTTCCAGGATTATCCGCTTATAGGTGCGGTAATAATTATCCACTTCCTTACTGTAGGCCGGATATTTGCTTGTCGGAAGGCGCGTTTCCAACAACTTCATCAGATAGCGGGCATTTTCCTGATTATCCTCACTGGACCAATCTTCATACACCCTTTGCAAAATCATAATCCGAATTGAGGTAATCTCACGCCGTTCATCTTCCGAATTTGTATTAACCAAAGGAATAATATCCAAAACGGCATTAACCGCTTTATTATAGGTCTCGTTATCCGGGCGGCCTTTTCCCAGGGGATTCAGATAAAGTACAAAAAAACGGTCTTCCAAATTGTGAAACAGGAAATATGTATCGGCATTAGCCACGCCGGGCGTGAAATACACATCGCGCATAAAGTGATTGCTAATCATAATGCTTTGCATGGCCAGGTCGCCGCGGTTCAGCATATACGGATTGCTTCCTGCCGACTGATAATGCCAGTGAAAGGCCTGATTGCTGTTTTTAACGGGAATCTCAATCAGTGTATCACTCCAACGCACGATTTGATAATCAAGTCTCTCGTTTTCCAATCGCGGTAATTGGAAATCCAATATTTTATAATCAATCAGATAGCCTTGATAATCGGGCGTTTTAAGCAAATTAAGCTCTACCAGCGCGATGTCTTTCCGGATGTTTTCATGAAATTGCAGATACAGCAGATTCCAGTAATTGTCGTCACCTGCGGTAAACAAAATGGCATTCGTGTCGCAAGCTTCAAGCATCAATTTGCGGGAAGCCAGAAAATAAGGACTGAAACCGCCCCGCCGTTTTCCTTCGGCAAATGCCCAATGCGCCGAATCCGTTTTGCCACGTATAAGGTAGCTGAGCGCCAGACTGCCCCATTCGCTGGTAATCTTGGAGTAGGGGCTGAGAATCAGCTCCGCGCCAAAGGCGGAATCCAGGCGAATCACATATTCCATTTCGCGGCTGGCTTTAATGCATAAATCTTTGCTGTAGTTGACCAGACTATTGCCCCCGGTGCTGTTCATCCGGCTGTAGGCATAGCCTAAATAATAATGCCCGTACACATTGCTCGAATCCAGGGCCGTGGACAATTCCAAATCGTGAATGGCTTTTTTGTAATTCCTGGCTTCAAAAGCTTCTTTTCCAAGATAGTATAGACTGTCCGCCTTGCTTGGGCCGTGTGCCACGATGACAAATTCCTGTGCCCGGATACTAAAGCCGTATAATGCCAATAATATGATTAAGGTAAGTCTCCTCATCCGCTTTATAGTTCGGTGCCGCATCGTTTGCAAAATTTTGCGTCATCGTCATGCTCATCGAAATTGCAATGGCTGCATACCTGGGTATTTTTTTGTACCGGTTTATTAACGGTGTTTACCATATCCGAGGTGATAATGCCTGTTGGAACGGCGATTACGGCATAACCCAGCAACATAACAAAGGACGCGATGGTTTGCCCGATCACGGTTTGCGGAGCGATATCGCCATAGCCCACGGTAGTGAGCGTTACGATGGCCCAATAAATACTGCGCGGGATGGAGGTAAAGCCCGTTTCGGGTCCTTCAACGATATACATAATGGAGCCCATAATGGTTACCGTAATGGAAACAAAAAGGAAGAATACCCCGATTTTATGGCGTGAGGCCTTAATGGATAGCAGCAGGGTTTGCGAAGCGCCCACAAACTGCATTAGTTTTAACACCCTGAAAACCCGCAATAAACGCAGCAGGCGGATAATGGCCAGATAATGTGTTCCGGAGATAAACAGGGCGATATAGGTAGGGAGAATACTTAGCAGATCGATAATGCCGTAAAAACTGAAGATGTACTTTTTTGGTTGGCTGGTGGTATAAATTCGGAGTAAGTATTCCGCGGTAAACATAATGGTAAAAAACCATTCCGCGTAGTATAGAAGCTGCTTGGTGCGAACGGAAAGGTCGCGCACACTGTCGGCGAACACTACGGCCACACTGAGCAGAATCATAACCAACAGCACAATGTCGAAATACTTGCCCGCTGGGGTATCCGCCTCGAAAATTATTTCGTGCATTCGTTCGCGCCAAGGCGACATTTCTTTGTTTTTTGATGCTTTGTGCGGCATTAAATCAGTTTTTTGTTATACGCACAAATATACATTTTTATTGACTGCCCTCGTTGAGGGATTAGTCGGAGGGTAATTGAGGAAGGGGGGATTTTTAATTGAACCATATAAGGCATATAAGTTCATATAAGTTTTAGATTGTCATTGTGTAACTCTGTGTATAACACTGTGTACCTCTGTGGAAATATGTACATATTCGTAAATAAAAAATCAAAA
>CAYUAN010000033.1:0-4081 GCA_964442545.1 uncultured Prolixibacteraceae bacterium
AGCGCTGGAGCGATTGGCACATACGCACATACTGGTCGCGGGTTTGGGCGGTGTGGGGGCTTATGCCGCCGAGATGCTTTGCCGTGCCGGAATCGGGGAAATGACCCTGGTGGATGCCGACAGCATTCACCCCAGCAACCGTAACCGCCAACTGATTGCACTGAAGTCCAATGAAGGAAAATCCAAAGCGATCCTTATGGCTGCGCGCCTGCAGGATATCAATCCGGATATTCGTTTGCATATCCGCGAAGAATTTATCAAAGATGAAAAAATCTTTGCCCTGCTGGAAACGCCCTTCGACTACATCATTGATGCCATCGACACGCTGGCGCCCAAGATTTTTCTGATTAAAACAGCTTTGGAGCGCGATATTCCCATCATTAGTTCGATGGGCTCCGGCGGGAAAACCGACCCCGCGCAAATCCGCATTGCCGACTTCTCGGAAACCTATAACGACAAGTTGGCCCGCATGCTGCGCAAGCGCATGCATAAGATGGGTATTCGTAGTGGCTTCAAGGTGGTATTTTCGCCCGAACAAACACAAAAAGAAGCCGTTAAATTGGTGGATAACGAAGAAAACAAGAAAACAACCGTTGGCACCATCTCCTATATGCCCCCCATGTTTGGCAGTTTTATGGCAGCTGAAGTATTGCGTGAATTGACCGGGATTGGATAGAGAAACACCGGTGGTTAATTTTTTGTTATAAAGTGGGATTGGAATCTGTCCGGCATAACTCAGATCAGCAAAACAAAGGAGCGTTTCGCGAAATGCGTTAATATGGACGCGAATCCCTCCAGCGCTAAAGCTACGGAAGGTGAAAGTGGAGCTGCGGGGAGTCGAACCCCGGTCCATACAAGGAAGCTGAGTGCTTTCTACATGCTTAGTCCTGCTTGGATTTTCGAGTATGAGCCGGTGCAGAACAACCTACTCATACCTTAGTCCGGTAGAATTTCAGCAAAACGCACGGACATCGCTTTGCCTAGCTTTACATTGCGAGCACCTCCGTATCGGGATGGGGTAAAGCAGAACCTCCCGGGAGATGTCTTGTCCCAAAGCCTGGCCTTGGGATTAAGCTAATCTACTATACTTCGATTAAGCTGCAAGAGCGTAGTTATTTTCGCCATTTAAGGGTTTGAGAACCTTGTTTTACGTGCAGCATTCACAAAGCACGGCATGCTTACAAACCTCTTCATCTTGCTGTCAAATCCGGTCAGCCCCATAGGTTCGTTTTGCGAGACGCAAAATTAACGCAAATTCTTTGCCATTCGGGCATTTTTTCTGCTTTTCCCGCAAAAAAACATGCTTTCCTCCGCCTGACTGCCATTTTTACTATTTTTATAGCACCAAAGCACGAAATATGAAACCACTGATTTTATCCCTGCTAATCCTGTTTTCGCTTGCGGCAAGCGCCCAGGACAGCACTTCCGCAAATAGCATAAACGACAGCATTCAGCTGAACCGCGTAATCCTGGATACCAATATCGACAAAGCCATCCTTTACGGCTATTGCACCGAACAAGGATTGAAAGAGTCGCCTGTCTTCAGTAATTATTGGAAAAAAGAATATCCCGCTTATACGCCCAAACTGGATTTTCTGGAAACATTGAATGATTCCCTGCAGACAGTTAAAATCGTTGTGGTATTCGGCTCATGGTGCCCCGACAGTCAGCGCGAAGTGCCCCGTCTGATGCGCATACTCGACGAACTGAATTATCCGCTGGATTCCCTGACCATAATCGCCGTAAACCGCATGAAAACCGTGGACGATATTGATATCAAGCATTATATGATTGAGTTTGTGCCGACCATTATTTTCTATAAAAACGACTTCGAAATCGGGCGCATAGTGGAAATGCCCATGCAATCACTGGAAGACGATATGGCCTCCATCCTAATGAAAACATTTTAGATATGAGCAAAAAGCAGGAGCATAAATCGGCTTTGAAGGTAAATAAAGGGGTGGAGCAACCGCCTGTGGTCAATAAAAAGGCCCTCAAAAAAATCAAGCTCAAGCCCAAAGAAATAAGCGTCGAAGAATATGTTCAAGGCATTACTTCCGGCGACCGCAATATTTTGGCCAAAGCCATAACCCTGATCGAAAGTTCGCTTCCCAAACATCGCAAGCTGGCGCAGGAAATTATCGAGGGCTGCCTGCCCCGTTCCGGAAATAGTGTGCGCATCGGGATTTCCGGTGTGCCGGGTGTGGGGAAATCCACATTTATCGAAACCTTCGGTAAAATGCTGACCGGGGCGCATAAGGTGGCGGTTTTGGCCATCGACCCCAGCAGCAAGCGCAGCAAGGGCAGCATCCTGGGCGATAAGACCCGCATGGAACGTCTGAGCCGCGACAAAAACGCCTTTATCCGTCCTTCGCCCTCGGCGGGCTCGCTGGGCGGCGTGGCGCAAAAAACACGCGAAACCATTATCCTGTGCGAGGCGGCGGGCTTTGACATTATCCTGGTCGAAACCGTGGGTGTGGGCCAGTCGGAAACGGCGGTGCATTCCATGGTGGACTTTTTCCTGCTGCTGATGCTGGCCGGAGCCGGAGATGAACTGCAAGGGATTAAACGCGGCATTATGGAGATGAGCGACGCACTGATTATCAATAAAGCCGACGGCGATAATCTCGAACGGGCGAAAATGGCCAAGGTGCAATACGCGAATGCTTTACACCTCTTCCCTCCGCCTCCGTCGGGATGGAAAGTCCGTACCGATATTTGCTCGGCCTATACCGGCGAGGGCATCGACCGCGTTTGGGAAATTATTCAGGATTATGTGGCCTTTACCAAGAAAAACGGTTATTTCGAGCAAAACCGCAAAGAGCAGGAGATTCACCGCCTGTATGAAACCATCGACCGCCAATTGCGCATCCGCTTTTATGAAGATCCTTTGGTAAAGGAGTTTATCGAGCAGGCGAAGAAAGATTTAGCCGCAAACAAACGCAGCGTGTATGCTCTGGTGGAGCAGTTATTCGCACTTTACGCGAAAAAATAGACACTTGTTTTTTTTGTGCTCATCAAATTTGGAATGTACAGCGGATTTTTCGTTTCTCATCTAATGGAACGAATTAATCGAATGTTATCCTCGCGGGCGCTCGGATGATTGTTTTTACCGCGAATTGGCGCGGATGGAACGCGGATAGCTCTGCCTTCAATTTTGGCGAATGTTTACCGCGAATTTCTATCCTCGCGGTCGCTCGGATATTACAGCCATAAAGGTCATCGAGCCTGTCGAGATGTTAGCCTTTTCTGATTTTTGATTCTTTATCCATGGATTTGTAGATAATTCCACAGTGGTACACAGTGTTGTACACAGAGGAACACAGTGAAACAATCAAAAATGGCGATAATGTTTTCTTTTTCGACGCTGATTATTATGATTCCTATGATTTGTTTTTAAGCATTGCTTTGCAATACTTAAAAAGCTTCCGAAGTTTTTCAAAGAAAAACACAGGGAGTCAATCATATAAAATCATACAAATCTGCGTCTAAGAAACCTTTCCAATCTTCTGCTGATGCTGTTTCTTCGGAGCCTGATTTGACTGATTTACCTGATTCTTTTATAATTTTCAGCCGGCTGAAAATTATAATCGGCTCATTCGTGATTATCAGGCTCATCTTTGTGAAACTTTGTGTCTTCTTTGTGTCCTTTGTGCAACAGCTTCAAAATTATTGTGAATAAATTCCACCGTGTAACACAGTGTTGTACACAGAGGAACACAGTGAAAGTGTCAAACCTTATATGCCCTTATATGTCTTATATGGTTCAATAATAATCATCGAATTTACCGGATTAATCGGATTCTATCCTCGCGGTCGCTCGGATGATTGTTTTTACCGCGAATTGGCGCGGATGGAACGCGGATAGCTCGGCCTTCAATTTTGACGAATGTTTAGCTTTGCTTAAACCGCGGATATTTATCCTCGCGGTGCTCGGATAATTGCGCTCACCAAAGGTCATCAAGCCTGTCGAGATGTTAGCCTTTCCTGATTTTTGATTTTTCAATCCCTTTACCGCCCGCGACTCCGGCGCACTTCCCTTCTCCAAGGGAAACAATACTCTCGCGATTAAAATCTGAAT
>CAYUAN010000034.1:0-8764 GCA_964442545.1 uncultured Prolixibacteraceae bacterium
AAAACGCAGGAATACTTAATCATTGCCGGCTTATTGGTTTTGCTGTTTCCCTTTTTCGCATTATTGTTTTATGTACATCCTCAGGGGGATGATTTCTTTTTTGCCGCCAAGGTAAACGAGCTGGGCGTTTTGGCTTTTGTAAAAGAAATGTATTTGCATTGGTCGGGCCGCTATGCCAGCATGTTTATCGGGGCTTTTGATCCGGTGATTTACAAATCGCATACTCTTCTCCGGCTGGAATTAGGATTGCTTTTCTTGTTTAATATTTTTAGCGTTTATCTTTTGTTTTCGTCGATTACAAAAACACCCGTTTCCAAACGAAAACTTCTCCTTTTTACACTCGCTTTTTATGTGGTATTACTGAACGCCATTCCGGATATATTCGAATTTATGTATTGGTTTCCAAGTGTTACGGCCTATCAGCTCGGGCTGTCTTTACTGCTCATATTCGTGGCCGATATTTTCTTTGAAAGAAAAAACCGCATTACCAAAATACAGTATTTAATTCTTAATTCAATTATTGCGATTATTGCGGTCGGACTGTTGGAACTGTTTGTTATTCCACTGGCTTTGGCCCTGGTAATAAGCGCTTACTTCAGGTATAAAAATGGGGATTCGATTAAGGCGGATATTATCGTTTTAATACTTCTTGCCTGCTCAGCCATAGTTTTGGTTGCCGCCCCCGGAAATTATGAGCGGGTTGTGGTAGAAAATCCAACAGGTGTAATTGTCGGCTTTTATCTTGCGGCCAAGAGCCTGATTTATTTATTGGGCTATTTGTTTCAAAATCCGGTTTTCGTTTTAGCCAATATCCTTTTCTTGAGCTTTTTAAGCAATTGGTCGGAAAAGATTAAGCTTAGCTTTCCTCCGTTTAAGCCCGTATGGATATTTTTATTTACCCTGTCCGTAAGCTATCTTATTTTCCTGCCTTCAACCCTTGCGCTTACAAGTTTGCCCGCGGGCAGAATTTTCGATTTGGCAGCCTTTGTATTTTCGTTGCTTTGGATGTTTTCTCTTGCTTCTTTTCACAATTATTACCGGGATAAATACTCCTTCCGGCTGCCCGTTTTTTATCAAAAAATTATCGCCCTTTTGATGTTAATGTTTGTGTTTAGCGGAATATATATTACCAATCCGTACGAATTTGCACAAAAGAAAAAAGGCAGCGTTTTGATTTATGGTAATATTCTAAATGCATATCATACGTTGTTTTTTGAAGCGAAAGCATTTGATCAGGATATGATTGCACGCTACGAAAACTTTCGGGCTGCCGAGCAAAACAACCAAAAAACATTGGTGGTGAAACCCTTGGAGCATCATCCCGAAATGCTTATTTTTGTTGATATTACGGATATTCAAAGTCCGGGCACTTGGATATTTAATTGGGAAGCAAGATATTATGGAATGGATTCTATTTGTATTGAAAAACCCGACACGATCATTAATGAAGAAATAAAACAAGAGATTCAGGAAAATTTATTTAACGAGGATTCGAAAAAGAAAAACCAATGACCCCAAAACTAATTATATTCTCCGCCCCTTCGGGCTCCGGAAAAACCACCATCGTCAAAGAGGTGCTTAAAACCGATATCCCTTTTGCCTTTTCTGTTTCGGCTACCAGCCGTGCCCCGCGTCCCGGGGAAATCGATGGCAAAGACTACCACTTTTTAAGTGTCGAAGAATTTAAGTCTGCCATCGCGCGAGGTGATTTTCTGGAGTGGGAAGAGGTTTATGAGAATCAGTTTTACGGCACCCTGAAGTCGGATGTGGAGGCTAAGCGGAAGCAAGGCTTTAATGTGCTCTTCGATGTGGATGTGGTGGGCGGACTGAATATCAAAAAGCATTATGGCGATGAGGCCCTGGCGATTTTTATTCAACCGCCATCCATAGATGAACTGAAAAAGCGTCTGCAAAAGCGCGGTACCGAAAGTCCCGAAAGCTTTGACAAACGTATTGCCAAAGCGGAAAAGGAGATGCGCTATGCAAAAGATTTCGACCTGGTGATTGTGAATGACGATTTGCAAAAGGCCGTGGACGAAACCATCGAAAACATTCGTCAATTTTTGGAGAAAAAATAATGGAGCCGCAAACAGAAATCATCGATTTATTACAAAAAATCGCGGAATCACTTTTCCCGGAAGATTTCGACCGGGCAACGGACACCCAAGCCATTTTGCTGGAGAAAATCCGCTTGCGCAATACCGAATTGCATTTGGCGGTGCAGGACTTTATCTTTGCCCTCGAAAGCATGCAGTTTGTGGCCTCCGACTATCAGTTGCGGCTGAAGGCGGCGGATATCTGGAAGCAGCAAAACGAAATGTTTATGGGGCTGTTGCAAACCCGGGCCGGTGATTTATTGGCCGAAGCCCGCAAAAACGGATTACAAATCGAAACGGAAATTAAAAACCTGATAAGCTGATGCCTGTTAAAGGAAAAAAGACTACCGGCCTCTATTTCGGCTCGTTCAACCCCATTCATGTGGGGCACTTGATTATTGCCAATCATTTGGTTGAATACACCGACCTGGATGAGGTTTGGTTTGTAATCTCACCCCATAACCCCTTGAAAAAGAAGTCTTCGCTATTGGCGGATCATCATCGTTACGCGATGGTACACCTTGCGGTGGAGGATAATCCGAAGCTCTGGGCCTCGAATATTGAGTTTGGACTGCCACAGCCTTCTTATACGGTGCATACGCTGGCTTTTCTGGAGGAGAAATATCCCGAAAAGGAATTTGTATTGATTATGGGCGGCGATAATCTGGCGACGTTCCATAAGTGGAAAAACTATACCCATATCCTGGAGCATTACCGCATTATGGTATATCCGCGTCCGGGAATGGTTTTACCGGAGATTGCCCGTCATCCGAATATCAGCATCGCCGAAAATGTCCCGTTGATGGAAATATCATCCAGCTTTATCCGTAAGAGCATCGCCCGGGGCAAAAGCGTGGAATACCTCTTGAGTGATAAGGTGTATCAGTATTTGCGGGAGATGCATTTTTATGAAAAACCCTTAAGTGGATAAGAGACAGGAAATGTGAACGTAAATATTCCACAGAGGAACACGGTGTGCACACAGTGTAACACGGTGGAATAATAAATTATATGCCTTATATGGTTCAAAAAATTATGAAAACAACTCTGCTTATACTATCAGTCGTCCTGCTGCTTTCTTGTGGCAATTCCACACAAAGGAAACAATCCAAAACGCACAAACCCGCGACAAAAACTCCGGCCCAGGCCATGTACGAAAGTTATATTCCGGCCAAGCTTAAACTCCCGGATGTGCTTTTTGTCGCCATTGATGCTCATGGCGATGCCGCTTTGGCGCTGAAGCATTTTCGTTGGAGCGCGGACCAATACGGCTTTCGGATTATCGCCTTAAAAAACGTAAAAAACAATGATGCAAAATTTATACAGCATATAGCCTCCGCCATTTCCGATGCCACTACTCGCTTCCATTTAGCGAGTCCCGGAATTTACCTGGCGGGCTTTTCCGGGGGGGCACGCATGGCTCTTAATTATGCCCAAACGCATCAGGCAAAAGGCGTCATCATGATGGGGGCGGGCCCGGGCAGTCAGCAAAACACTTTCTCTTTTCCGCTGGCAATGATAAGCGGTACGCGTGATTTTAATTTTGTGGAGCAACACTACCCCATTAATTCACCCCGGGTGGAAAATCCAAACCTGATTACGCTGCATTGGCAGGGAAAGCACGCCTGGCCCGATTCGCTGAGCATCTGGAATGCCGCGACCTTTGTTTTGTACCGCAGCGGGAAAATCGAAGAGGCGGATATTGATCGCCGCAGGCAATTGGCGCAAGCCAAAAAATATAAAGAGCAAAAGAATATTTTTTTCTACTTCAAGCAGTTGGAGTTGATTTCCAAAACTTCCGTAGGCGATTTGCAGCAAAAGGCGCAAAGCAGCCTGGCCGATATCCGCAACAGCGCGCAAGCCCGTGCTTATTTCAAACGCTTTGACAATACGTTAGCGGCCGAGCAAAAACGCAACCGCTATTATATGCAGGATTTGGAAACCAAGCCTCTGGACTGGTGGCAAAGCCAAATACAGAAACTCGACGCGCTAATCAATTCCGCTAAAGGAATGGAGGCCGACTCCTATGCTCGCAATCGTGCTTTCTTGGGTGTTTTGCTTTATTCTAAAACCCGGAGCGCGCTATCGGGCCGCGGGAATGCCAAACTTGTGCCCAAATACCTCAAGATTTATGAAATGCTGGAACCCGAAAATCCGGATGTCTTCTATTTCAAAGCCCGTTATGCCTATATTATGAACCGGAATGAGATTGCCATCAAAGAGCTGAAACGCGCTCTGGAACTGGGCTACTCCGATGAAGAGCAATTACACCGGGTTTTCCCGCAAATAATTATCAGCAGGGCTAAGCAGGAATAATTCCTTATAACCGCCTATAAATCTCTTCGCTTTCCTTTTCGAAGCCGGGCTTACGCAGCAGGGCAAACATATTCTTTTTATAGGCTTCCACACCGGGTTGATCAAATGGATTAACGCCTAAAATATAACCGCTGTACGCACAGGCCAATTCGAAAAAGTAAATCATTTGCCCCAGATTGTAGGCATCAATTTGCGGAATACGGATTTTAATATTGGGCACACCACCGTCGATATGGGCCAAAACGGTTCCCTTCTCCGCCATTTCATTCACATATTCAATGCGTTTTCCGGCCAGATAATTTAAGCCGTCAAGGTTTTGCTCGTCCTCGGGAATGCTTAATTCATGACGCGGATTTTCCACGGAAATCAAGGTTTCGAACAGCACACGCCGCCCCTCCTGAATATACTGGCCCATGGAATGTAGGTCGGTAGTAAAATTCGCCCCTGCCGGGAAAATACCCTTATGCTCTTTCCCCTCGCTTTCGCCGTAAAGTTGCTTCCACCATTCGGTGAAATACATCAGCCGCGGACTGAAATTTATCAGCAGCTCAATTTCAAAACCCTTTTGGTAAAGCGCGTTGCGGGCTGCCGCGTAAACTGCAGCGGGGTTTTGTTTTAGGTCAGGAGAAGCCAAACAGCGACTGCGCATGGCTTTGGCACCTTCCACCAGTGCCCTGATATCAAATCCGGCTACGGCAATCGGGAACAGCCCCACGGGTGTGAGTACCGAATAACGTCCACCCACATCATCGGGAACAATATAGGTTTTGTATCCCTCCTGATTTGCCAGTACTTTCAATGCGCCGCGCTCCTTGTCGGTTATGGCGATAATGCGTTTGCGGGCTTCCTCTTTACCTACTTTATGCTCCAGATGATTTTTCAAAATGCGAAAAGCCACTGCCGGCTCCGTCGTGGTCCCCGACTTGGAAATCACGCAAATGCCGTATTCTTTATCGGACAGAAAATTCATCAACTCGGCCATATAATCCTCGCTCAGATTTTGCCCCGCGTATAATACTTTTGTCCCGCCGCTTTTAAAATCGTCAAAACTGTCTTTCAAAGCTTCGATTACCGCTTTGGCACCCAGATATGAGCCTCCGATGCCCACCACAACCAGGTAATCTGTTTTGGAACGGAGGGCCGTAGCCGTTTCTTCAATATCTTGCAACAAATCTCCGGAAATTTCCGCGGGTAAATCCACCCAGCCCAGAAAATCATTTCCTTTTCCGGTCTTTTGAATAATGGATTCGTGATGCTTTTTGATTTCATCCTGAAAATTATCCACGGAATCGCCGGCAACAAATTGCTCAATCAGTTTTATATCAATGTCTAATGCTTTCATAATAATCACGTTTTGTTTGTGGTAAAGATACTTAAGTTCAAGATAAATTTTACGATTCTTTTAAATTATGCAGGATTCCGAATTATAAAGAATCCAATACTCAAAATGACTTCTATCAGTTTTTAAACAAGAATAATTAAGCCTGCCGACCGTCACTTTCGCACATTTGTTCATTATCTTTGAATTTCTAACCGAAACGAAAGACATTGATTATGATAAAGCTGAAAAACCCATTCATCTTTGCGCCGGTAAAGACCGGATACGGCGACCAAAGCGGGAACATCAACGAACGGCATTTGAAGTTTTACGAAGAACGTGCAAAATATCTGGGTGCGGTAACACCGGAACCGCTCTATATCGATAAGGGCTTGCGTGAGTTGCCGATGCAAATCGGTATCGCCTCGGACGAACAGCTTCCGGGCTTGAAAAAGCTGACGGATATGTTGCATACCTTTGATACTAAAGCCATCGCGCATCTGAATCATCCCGGACGTATGGCCAACCCGATGATTCCGGGCAATTATTTCCTTTCGTCCACCGGCCGTGCCTGCGAAGCCGGAGGTGCTACGCCCAGGCCCATGGACAAGGAGGAAATGCAACAGGCGATCGCACTGTTTGTTTCTGCCGCCAAACGAGCCGAGCAAGCAGGATTCGATGTGATAGAACTGCAAATGGGACACGGTTACCTTTTGGCACAGTTTATTTCTCCCTTCGTAAACGACCGTACGGATGAGTACGGCGGCGCTTTCGAAAACCGCATTCGCTTCCCGATGGAAGTGCTTGATGCTGTGCAGGCAGCGGTTAATCTTCCGCTGATGGTCCGCATTTCGGGCGACGAGATGATTCCGCAAGGAATTCATATGGAGGAGATGATTGCCCTGGCGAAAATCCTCAAGGAAAAAGGCGTGGATGCGGTGCATGTATCAGCCGGAACGGTTTGTAATACGCCGCCCTGGTATTTTCAGCATATGTTTGTGCCAAAGGGTAAAACCTGGGAAATGGCAGCCAAAATAAAGCAGGAAACCGGCTTGCCGACGGTTTTTGTCGGACAAATTAACGAAGCTCAAGATGTGGACAAACTGCTGAATGAAATGGAGGCGGACTTTGTGGCTGTAGGGCGTGCCTTGGTTGCCGATCCTGATTTCGCCGGAAAATATTTAGGCGAAAAGGACGAACTGATTCGTCCCTGCCTGAGCTGTAGTGATGGTTGTTTGGGTGGCGTGAAATCCGGTAAAGGAATCGGTTGCCTGGTAAATCCTTTGGTGAATTATGACGGCGCTTTACCGCAAAAAGCAACCGTTGCTAAACATATAGCCGTGGTGGGTGGCGGATTGGCGGGAAGCGAGGCCGCTCTGAATCTGGCCCGCAAAGGTCATAAAGTGAGTCTGTTCGAAAAAGATAAGCTGGGCGGACAATTTGAATTGGCCGCATTACCACCCAAAAAGCAGAGTTTGCACAAGATTGTGGAATATTACGAAAAAGCCCTCGCCCGTGAAGGTGTTTTGCTCGTTCGGCACGAAGCTGCAAAAGAGGAACTGGAGCAATTCGACGAGGTGGTGATGGCGACAGGCTCGATGCCGGTGATTCCTTATATTAAAGGCCTGACGAAATTTCATTGGGCCGAAATTCTGGAAGAAGTGAATATGCCTGAAAACCGCAGCGTGGCTGTGGTGGGTGGCGGTTTGATTGGAACCGAAGTGGCGCACAAGCTTTTGCAGAGGGGCAATAAGGTGTATCTGATTGAGTTGATGGATGAAATTGCCCGTGGTATGGAGATGATTGAGCGGAAAATGACCTTAAAAAGTTTTGAGCAGGCGGATATAGCGATTCATACACAAACCAAGCTGCTCGAAGTGCAGGATAAAGTTTTGCTCTGTGAAAAGGAGGGAGCACCGCTGAAAATTGAAGGTGTGGACGAAATCGTTTTGGCCACGGGAATGAAGCCTTATCATCCGTTTGAGGAAGGTGATTTATCCGTTCCCATGCATTTTATTGGAGATGCCAAAGAAGTGGGTAAAGCTCAAAACGCCATTCGCGACGGATTTTTAGTGGCTTTGGAAATCTAAAATTTACGACCTTTGCCCTATGAGCAAAGGACGAAGAAATATCCTGATCGGGCTGCTTCTTTTTGCAGCCCTTTTTTTCTACCCTTTTCACGGGGCTGATCCGATTCATTATATCGAGCGGGAAAGCGGCACGGTGAAAACGGAAAAAGTGCCGAGAGAGTTTTGGCTCCATTGGCTGTATGCTAATCCTTTGGGCGAGGCGTCTTTGAATTTGCTGGTAAAGCGGAAGCTCGTTTCCGACTGGTACGGCAAGCGGATGGACAGTCCCGAATCGGCGGAAAAGATTGCTCCTTTTGTGGAAGCATACGGTATTGATTTGAGCGAAGCCAAAAAGCAGACATTTAAGTCGTTCAATGAGTTCTTCTATCGTGAATTAAAGCCGGGGGCGCGGCCGGTGAATACGGCCCGGAATGTTTTGGTTTCGCCCGCCGACGGAAAAATATTTGCCTACAGCGATGTGGACAAACAGGACTTCATCGTCAAGGGCTATCGTTTTAATTTGTACGAATACTTGCAGGATTCGGCACTGGCCGCCAAATTTGCCGGAGGTGCATTGGTTATCGTCCGCCTTTGCCCCACCGATTATCATCGCTTTCATTTTCCGCTTTCGGGGAGCATTCAACGCGAAACATTTATCAGTGGGGATTATTATTCGGTTTCGCCCATTGCCTTGCACCGCAAAATCGAACTGCTGTGTATGAATAAGCGCGAATATGTACTGCTGCATAATCCGGACTTCGGAGAAGTGGTTATTTCCGAAATCGGGGCGACTTTGGTCGGAGGAATTGTGCAGACCTATAAAAGCAATGATGTTTTTAAAGGACAAGAAAAAGGCTATTTTAAGTTTGGCGGTTCCACGGTGCTGATGCTGTTCGAAAAAGGTAAAATATTGATCGACCGGGATTTAATTGAAAACACAAATAAAGGAATAGAAACCGAAGTGA
>CAYUAN010000035.1:0-7972 GCA_964442545.1 uncultured Prolixibacteraceae bacterium
TCTTCATACCCTTTGTGTAACAGCCAACTATCAGTTTCACAGTGTTACACAGTGTGTACACAGAGGAACACAGAGAACAAATCCTAACTCATATGCCCTTATATGCCTTATATGGTTCAAAAAATACTTTGCGAAACTCTGCGCCTCCTTCGCGCCCTTTGTGCAACAGCTTCTTAATTTCCCTTAATTTCTTAATGTTAAAAAAACCAATGCCTCTATTAAACGAATTTAAGACTTCGGATCAGCTTTTGCCTCCGGAGGTAAGTAAAAATCATCCGGATATTTTCCCTCAAAGGTGGTATAATATTTCATAATCTCCAGCATATCCCTGTTGGCATCATCCGTAAGTTCATACTCCTTTAACAGGCCTGCCGTTTTGGTTTTGTAATCGATAAATCCCATAATCAACGGCACACCGGCCGCTTTTGAGATACGATGAAAACCATTTTTCCAACGCTTCACAGGTCTGCGGGTACCTTCAGGCGTAATGGTTAGTATCATGCGGTCTTTTTTCTTAAATTCTTCCACCACATCATGCACTACCGAATTCTTCCCCGATCGGTCAACGGGAATACCGCCCAGACTCCGCAATAAAATTCCCAAAGGAAAAAAGAAAGACTCTTTTTTAATCAGAAACTTGGGCCGGACACCCAAAGCCCTCCAAGCATAATAGCCGTAAACAAAATCCCACATACTGGTATGCGGTACCGCGATTACAACCGCTTTTGGCGGGATTGCCCCCATACGGTTATCCGCTTTCCATCCCAGTACCTTTAAAACTAATTTGGCAAACGACATATTTATCGGCTACTTATTCTTCTTTTTTTTCTTTTTGGAATTTTTTTCCAGCTCAGCAGCTTCTTCGGGACTAACGTAAGGATCATTATTCTTGCCGCCGAAAACCGACACTTTCACATAGCGGCTCGGATGCAGTTTCATATCTTCAAGCAATTCGTGCAATTCGCGCGAGGCCGCTTCCAATTCATAATACAAACTGTCGTTTTGTACCAATTGGCCAACGGTTCCCTCTCCTTTGTCAATTTTTTCCATAATCGATGCAAAAGAAACCATAGCGCGATCCACATCAAGCATCGTTTGCACAAAATCAACCCGTGCCAACGAATCACTTATCTGGGAAAAATTATCAATAATATTATTTATCTCATCACTATTTTCAGCCAGATTACCACTAATATCCACCGCATTATCCATTAAACTTCTCAAACGCACACGCTCTTCGGCCAGCATATTGTCAAGTTCAAAACTTGCACTTTCCAAATTCTTAAACGTAACTTCAATACTTTTAATCGCTCTACCCAGATTATCCTGTGTTTCACGATTAAAAATATAGCGGATTCCCTCAAGCACGGAATCCATTGAGGCCATCATCTTTTCGGCCTTAACCTTAAACGGCAGCAACTGCTGTGAAAATTCCTCCTGTAAAGTGCTGGCGATTCTCCCGCTTAATGTATCACCGGGCTCCGCCTCTTTGGGAGAATCGCCCAACTGAATTTCAATGGTATTTACCCCAAGAAAATCGCTGGTAATACGGGCCACGGAGTTAGCGGGAATCTTAATATCGCTGGTAATGCTCATCTCTACCACAATGGCTGCTCTGGGGTCATTAGCCCGAAAATGCATATCGGAAACGCGGCCAATTTTATAACCGTTTACCACAACAGGATTGGAAACATTCAGCCCTGAGATTTTATCATATACCACAATAAACTTACGGTCTTTACTAAAGATATCATCTCCTTTCAGGAAGTTAAAACCCCAGTAAAACAACATCAATGTAAGCGTGGCAACAAATCCGATTAAAAACTCCTTCTTATTGTGCATAGATTATTTTGTTCGATTCAAATACAAATGTACATTAAATTTAATAAGTTTCACACAGGATGAAACCCTATTCTGTCATTTTAAGTGCTTTGCGTTTGGGGATTCGTTTCCCTTTATAAAACGCTACAACAAAGGCATCAGCGAAACCATTTGCCCTGACCGCTCTGGCATGGGCATTAGCCTTATCGAAAGAGCGATATTTTCCCGATACATATTTGTAATAGCCGTTATCTTCATACAACCACACATCTTTCATTCCCTTCAGGCGATCACTTCCCTTGCTGAAATGCTGCTTGGAAGTTAAAAACTGCACCCCGAATATCACCTTATCCGTTTCCATAGAATCCACAGCTATGACCGGTTTCTTCGCTTCCTGCACTGCGCGGGCAATACTGTCTTGCCGTTTTTTTTCGGCAGCAGCGGCAGCAGCGGCATCACGGTTAATCTTTTCCATTTTCAACTTATAGGCCTTAAACGCCCTGTAAATTGCGGATGCTATCTCATTTTGCCCGCTTTCCGACATCAAATATTTTTCCTCTTCAGGATTCGACAAAAAGCCCGTTTCCACCAAGATACTCGGCATGGTGGTATTTACCAAAACCAGAAATCCTGCTTCCTTCACCCCACGGTTATTCCGTTGTAAACTATTGGTAAACTGATCCTGTACCAAAGTAGCCAGGTCCATACTCTGCTCCCGAAAAGCATTTTGAAATAATTCAAAAATAATATAGGATTCGGGGGAGTTGGGATCAAAATTATTATAGCGCTTTTCATAGTCCGACTCATACAAAATAGAAGCATTCTCTTTTTTGGCCACAGCCAGATTGCGCTCACTTTTTGTAGCTCCGATTATAAATGTTTCCGTTCCGTGTGGCGAGCGACTACCCACGGCATTACAATGTATGGAAATAAAAACATCGGCTTTTTTTTCATTGGCAATTTGCGCACGACGGTACAACTCAATAAACACATCTGTTTTACGAGTGTAAATAACCTCCACATCCGGAAGATTTTGCTGAATATACTTTCCCACTTTCAAAGCAATCGCCAAAGCCACATCCTTTTCATAAGAATGCTTGCCTATCGTTCCGGGGTCTTTTCCTCCGTGTCCTGCATCAATTACTATGCGGTCAATCTTCTGAAAAGTCTGAGCTTGCACGAAGCTCATCTGGAACAGAAATATTGTCAAACTCAAAATTAAAACGAATGTGCGCATATATTTAGATTTTGTCTGTTGTTTCTTTGCCAAAAAAATGCAAACTTATTCAACAAATATTGTGCAATATTTATTTTTTACTGCGTTCTTATGACCTAAAAGTTTGTTAGTTTTGATTCTTAAATTTTATCGCTCACTACTTTTAAACAAAGTTAGCGTGAACTGATATTGTTTCATTTAACGAAAATCTAAATTGTTAACGAAATTATTAACAAATATATTTTCAGGGCTAATAATTATGCTGTTTTTCAGCATTTTTATACCATTGAATATCAGTGCACAGGAATTAACAACAGACTCCACCGAAATAAACAATCCGGTTAACGGAAATACTATTCCTCCCGACAGCCTTCCCAAAATGAAGATTGAGCAGGATAGCTTGAAAATCAAAAAAGGAAAAAAGACGAAAAGCATTAATCTGTCGGATAAGGTCGTATATAAGTCCGATGATAGTATCCGTATGAATTGGAAACAACAAAAAGCCTATCTGTTCGGGAATGCGGAAGTGATTTACAACGGGATTGATCTGAAAGCGGAATATATCGAACTGGATTTTAAAAATAACACGGTTTATGCCGTTGGTGTGCCCGACAGTACCGGCAAGGTAATAGGCAATCCCATTTTCAAAGACGGGGATGATGCGTTTCAAACCACAAGCATTCATTACAACTTCGACACACGCGTTGGAATAGTAAACGACGTAACCAAGCACGAAGGGGATTTATATGTGTGGCTTTCGAAAGGAAAAAAAATGAGTGATGATATAACCTATGTTAAATCAGGGCATTTTACCACCTGTAGCCTGCCCCACCCGCACTATCGTATTCGCTATAAAAAGGGGAAAATTATCCCCAATGACAAGATCGTTACCGGCCCGATATATATGGAGGTCGAGGATATTCCCATACCCCTGATTATCCCATTCGGTTTTATCCCAAACAAAAAAGGCCGTTCGAACGGAGTACTGATTCCCTCCTACGGCTATACCGAAAACCGTGGTTACAACCTGACTGACGGAGGATATTACTGGGGGCTGGGCGAGCATATGGATTTGGCCTTGCGGGGCGATATTTTTTCGCGTGGAAGTTGGGGCGTTAAAGCGCATTCCCGCTATAATTTCCGCTATCGGGGAAGTGGTGATTTTGACATTCGCTATGCCCATAACAAATACGGAGAAACCGACGCCTACAATTTTACCGAGGACAAATCATTTTTTATTCGCTGGAACCACCGGCAAGACCCTAAAGCCAATCCGAACAGTAATTTTTCGGCTGATGTAAATTTCGGTAGCACAAACTACAATAGTTTAAACTCCAATAATACGCGTGATTACCTGACCAATACTTTTCATTCAAGTGTGGCCTATCGGGCAACGCTATGGGGCAATTATAATTTTACGGCTAATCTGGGACACAGCCAAAACTCGCAAACAGGGGCCATCAATATGACGCTACCGCAAATATCATTCAGCACCCCCCGTTTTTACCCTTTTAAGAAAAAACATCGTGTCGGTCCGAAACGTTGGTATGAGAAAATTATGCTCTCCTATAAACTGGATGCCAAGAATGAATTAAACACCTTCGATTCCATTTTTAATCAAACCACTTTTGAAGATTTTAATAAGGGAATCAGGATGGTTATTCCATTGAGCAGCACGGTAAACCTGGGACATTTCAGTTGGACAAACGCGATAAATTTTACGGAGCGCTGGTATTTTCAAACAACGGAAAAATACTGGCAGGATACAAGCATTGTGGGAAATGATACCATTGCACCCCATCTGGTAACGGATTATTACCAACAGTTTTCGGCTGTACACGAATATGGTTTCTCATCCTCAGTGAATACCCGGATTTACGGAATGTATATTTTGAAACGCGGACCATTAAAAGCGATGCGACACGTAATGACCCCTACTTTGGGCTTTTCCTATCGACCTGATTTCGGCGCACCGGGCCTGAATTATTTCGACAGCTATACCAAGCCCGATGGCACAGTGGTTCGCTATTCACGCTTCGAAGGGCAAATGTACGGAGCACCACCGGACGGCAAGTCGGGAACGGTAAACCTGAGCATTGATAATAACTTTGAGATTAAAGTACGCTCCAGGAAAGATACTATAACAGGAACGAAGAAAGTTAAATTGATTGAGAGTTTGCGTGTAGGAACTTCCTATAATCTGGCAGCAGACATCTTCCCGCTGGCACCCCTGTCGGTAATCGCCCGAACCACATTGTTTAAGGGAATGTCAATTCGTTTTGCAGGTTATTGGGATTTTTACGCCATTGACTCCGTAGGACATCGCATAAATGAGTTTAACTGGAACGTAAACAAAAAGTTGCTCCGCAAAAATAGTACGCAATGGAACTTTGGATTTAATTACAATATAAACTCCAATAAAACAAAACAGCGGCGACAAAAGAAATATGAATCAAATAAAGGAACTCCGGAAGAATTGGAGGAAGTAAATGCTAATCCGGACCATTATGTGGACTTTAATAACCCCTGGAACTTAAACTTCAGCTACACCTGGCGCTACACCAATGTTTATAACGCCGACAACATCGCTTATGATCGCAAGGTGGTGCAAACATTGGGTTTTTCCGGCGATGTAAATATTACCAGCAAATGGAAAATAGGTATAACCTCCGGTTGGGATTTCCAGGCGATGGAGCTTTCCTACACCTCGGTGGATATCTACCGTGATCTACACTGCTGGGAGCTGATGTTTAACTGGATTCCCATCGGGCCACGAAAAAGTTATAACCTGACCATTCGAGTTAAATCGCCGATGCTGCAGGATTTGAAACTGAATAAAAAGCGGGATTGGAGGGATTATTAGTCGGGAGTTGGAAGCTGGAAGACAGAAGATGGAAGACAGAAGATGGAAGTTTGAAAAAGGAAAAAATTTAGGAGTTGAAAGATTAATGACCATTAAAGAATTAGAACATAAGGCACAAGAGATTCGCGAGGATGTGATTCGCAGCATACATGCGGCCGGTTCGGGGCATACGGGGGGCTCGCTGGGGCTGGCGGATGTGTTTACAGCCTTGTATTTTAAGATACTAAACCACCGTCCGCAGGAACCGCAATGGCCCGGACGCGACCGCCTGGTACTCAGCATCGGGCATGTGGCCCCGGTACATTATGCCACCTTAGCCCATGCCGGATATTTTCCAAAAGAGGAACTATTGAGCTTGCGCAAATTGGGCAGTCGCCTGCAGGGACACCCCGGGCGTGATCACGGTTTGCCGGGCATCGAACTTTCGGCAGGTTCGCTGGGGCAAGGACTGTCCGTGGCTGTTGGCATGGCCTTGGCAGCCAAGCACGACCACGAGGAGCGGCGTGTTTACAGCATCCATGGGGATGGCGAACTGCAGGAAGGCAGCATCTGGGAAGCAGCCATGAGCGCCGCGCATTACAAACTGGATAATCTGATCGCCATCGTGGACCGCAACCGTGTTCAAATTGACGGGGAAACGGAAAAAGTAATGAGCATAGAGCCCTTAAAAGATAAATGGCAAAGTTTCGGCTGGGAGGTTCTGGAATGCGACGGAAATAATATGGCTGCCTTTATCGATACTATAGCGCAAGCCAAAAGTATCCGGGAAAAACCCGTAGTGATTATCGCCCATACGAAAATGGGGGCCGGTATTCCGGAAATTGAAAATGATTATCGCTGGCACGGCAAAGCGCCGAGTGACCGGGATTTACAAAACTGGGGACTATGGAAGAAATAAAATACAAAGGTCTAAAAGCCACCAAAACGGGTTTTGGCGAGGGCTTGCGTGAGGCCGGCAAACGAAATAAAAATCTGATTGCCCTCGGAAGCGACATCACGGCATCAGTCGGGATGAATATTTTCACAGAAGCGTTCCCGGAACGTTTCTATAGTCTTGGAATCGCCGAGCAAAACGCCGTTGGCGTGGCCGCGGGATTAGCCCTAAGCGGCAAAATTCCCGTATTTTCCACCTATGGGGTGTTCGCCGCGATGCGCACGCTGGATCAGATTCGCATTTCTCTGTGCTATAACAATGTACACGCCATCATCGGCGGTGCGCATGCCGGAATTTCCGTCGGTCCTGACGGTGCCACACATCAGGCGTTGGAAGATATTGCCGCCCTGCGCGCATTGCCCAATCTATACATCCTGTCCCCTTGCGACGCCACCCAAACACGATTGGCAAGCATTGCCGCCGTGGAACAAATAGACGGGCCCGTTTACATCCGTTTCGGTCGGGAACCGATGCCGGATTTTACATCGGACCAACAGCATTTCGAAATCGGCAAAGCGCAACTGATGCATAAGGGTACCGACCTCAGCATTATCGCCACGGGGCATTTGGTTTGGGAAGCAATGGAAGCGGCCAAAGAACTGGAGAAAGAAGGCATTCATGCACGGGTTTTGAATATGCACACCATTAAACCGATTGATGTGGAAGCTATTGTTACTGCCGCCGAAGAAACCGGCGCCATTCTCACGGCCGAAGAACATCAAATCACCGGTGGACTGGCTGCTGCGGTAGCCGAGCTAGTGGTTCGCCACCGGCCTGTGCCCATGAATTTTGTGGGAATGCCCAATAGTTTCGGCGAGTCGGGAGCGGCACGGGAATTGATGGATAAATACGGCATGAACGCAGAAACCATTAGGAAAAAAGCAAAGACCCTAATAAAGAGAAAAGAGCAATGATAAAAAGAATTATTCCATTCATATTGATACTTATAACCCTTTCGGCATTTGTGCTTCCACAGCAAATCAAAAAGAGTGATTTCAGTTATATCAATAAAAAATACCTGTTGGGCAAAGTGGATGCAGCCAACAATGCGCATTTCAGATTAATCTCCGCGCCCTACACTTCCAAATCGGGAATGTATCTGGAAGCACGTACCGATTCCGCCTTCCGGATGATGTAT
>CAYUAN010000036.1:0-4005 GCA_964442545.1 uncultured Prolixibacteraceae bacterium
CCAAATGGTGGCCAACAGCAAACTGCCGTTTTTCCGGGGTTCGTGGATTGCCGATTATGCCGATCCGGAAAACTATCTGGCCTTGTTCTACAGTCCTAATTTTTGCCCGGCGGGCGCCAATTATACCCATTATTCCAATCCGCAATACGACCGCCTCTACGAGCAGGCCCGCGGTGAAACCAACGACAGCATTCGCCTGACTTTATACCGCCAAATGGACCGTATGCTGATGCGCGACGCGCCCGTGGTGGTGCTTTATTACGATAAGGTTTTGCGCTTTGTGCAAAAAGATGTGCAAGGGCTGGGGATTAATTCGATGAATTTATTAGTTTTGAAGCATGTAAGTAAACCCCCAATCCGATAATTATGATAAAACGTTCTACGCTCTTTTTGCTTATTATTCTTAACGCGGCTATTTTACCGGCTCAGGATTTAGACGAAATATTTGACGACGGTGGATTGTCTAATATTCAAAACAGTGTTTCCATAAGTCTTTCAAATTTGGTTGAAGGGGTTTTCAGTCTGCGCTACGAACGGTATTTGAAGGAAAATACCTCTTTTGCACTCGAAGGCGGTATAGTTCTGTATAATGCTTTATTTCCCATGAAAGCGGTACTCGGCTCTGATTTGAAGAACTATTATACCGTTCCGGACAGTATGAACTCCGGTTTTTATATCGCAAGCGAACTCCGACTTTATGCGGCCGACCAATGGGGCTATTTTACGGCTATTGATATGAGTTTCCGCAGGCGCAAGGGCGATTTTTACGGTGATTATGAATATATGATGGGCTGGAAATTCGGGTATCGTTATTTATTTCCAAAAAAAATATTTCTTGAAGCTTCTTTAGGGCTGGGCATAATCGCTTACGGGCATCGGAACAATGAAGACTATGATCCTTTTTCTCCGGTTCCGCTACCTGCATGGAAGCAGGAATTTGTTACCATCGGTTTTGCTTTGCCGCTTAAGATAAGTTTGGGCTATGCTTTTTAATATTCAATAAAATAAACAAATGAAAAGAATTTTACTCCTCCTGCTGATTTCTGTTATTACAATTATCAATGTAAATGCCCAAAGCATCAATGTATTGGAGGGCGCGCAAATTAAGTCTAAGATGCAAATAATTAGCATTGTCGGAGACTTCAATAAAGAAGTTCTTTTGCTCATGTATCAGAAAAAGAAATATTTTTTGCGCAGCTATAATGAAAAGCTGGAACCCCAGAAGATTGAAGAGATTCCTTTGGAATACAAAGGCAAAAGAATGTCGCTTACTTCGGTAATAAAACTGGAGCGCCGCCTGTTTGTTTTATCCACCTTCAACAACAATAAAAAGAATAAGACCTATCTACTGTACCGTGAGTTTGACCCCAAAACACTGAAACCCAAAGGCAAACTGAGTGTTATGGGAGAAATTCCCTATAAGAGCCGTTATGACAAAGGGGATTTTGCCATTATTTATTCGCAGAACAGACAAAGAATTCTTTTGTACCACATACTGCCCTACAATAAAGGCGGACAGCAAAAACTGGCTTTCGCGGTTTTAGACACCAATCTGAAAACCTTATGGAAAGAGGATATTACCCTGCCTTATCGTGACAATCTGTTTGTTGTGATGGATTTTGAGCTTGATGATGAGGGAAATGTGTATGTTGTCGGAAAGAAATACCGCGGCAAGAATAAAGATGTACTAAATGGCCGGATAAACTTTGAGTATATCATTTTAGGCTATTTTGATCAGGGCAATGAGGAACGTGAATATAAATTGGATGCAGGCCGGAAGTTTATTACCGATTTGCAACTGGCCGTTGATAACAATATGAATCTGATATGTGCCGGTTTATATACCGACGGTAAAAATCCTTATACCGTTTCGGGTAGCTTTTTACTAAAAATCGATTACAAAAGCGGCGATGTTACCACTTCGGAATTTCATAAGTTCGATATGGATTTTCTTACCAGCCTGCTCACGGAGAAGAAAAAAGAAAAAAAGAAAAAGAAAGCCGCCAAGAATAAGAAGGAAAAAGACAGAGCGTTTTACAATTACGACTTGCGCAACTTGATATTGCGTGATGACGGCGGAGTGATGCTGATTGGCGAGCGGGCCTACTACAGTATTGTTTCTTCGTATAATGCAAGCACCCATTCCTATACCAGCACCTACTACTATTACCGTGAGCCCATACTGGTGGTAAACTACAATCCCGACGGAACCGTGAAGTGGGAAAAACTGGTTCCGAAATGGCAGGTACAAATTAATGCCACCAGCTATCTTTCATTTATACCGGCCGTTTTTGATGATAAAGTGATTTTCTTTTACAATGACAATGTAGAGAACTCGCATATCAAAAATCCGGTGCAATACAGAATGTATAAACCAAGTATCAAGAAAACCGACTTTATCGCTTACAGCATTGATTCCAATGGAGAAACAGAACGTATAAAACTGTTTAATATGACTAAACTGGAAAATATCGTGGTGCCGACCAAAAGCAAGCAGCTCGATGAAAGCGGTGATATAATCCTGTTTTTACGCTATGGTAAACGGCAACGCCTAATGCGTATTTCCTTCAGTGATGATTAATCCTTACAAAAGATACAGAAGCTCTTCGGGCCGGTCAATAATATGGTCGGCCCCTGCTTTTTGCAGCTCGTCCACCGTGCGAAAACCCCAGCTCACTCCTACCGCCCTTAGTCCGGCCGCCTTGGCCGTAAGCATATCCGTGGCCGTATCGCCCACATAAAGCACCTCGGTTCTGGAAAGCTCCAGAATATCCAATATTTCAAAAACAGCATCCGGAGCGGGTTTCCGTTCCACGCCCGGCCGCGAACCGAAAACCACTTCAAATTTCGTATCCGGAAAAAAGTGCTGCACCGTGGGTACGGCGAATTCGTGCGGTTTGTTGGATAAGATGGTCAGCGCTAAACCGCGCTTTTGCATCTCGGCCAACATTTCGGGAATGCCCTCATAGGGCCTGGTTTTCAGGGTTTGTCGTCTGGAATATTCCTCATTCACTTCGGCAAAATACTTTTTGAAATCCGCCTCGGAAACATCTGCGGGCAGCGCCTTGCGAGTCAGCACCTCTATGCCGTTGCCTATAAAATATTTATAGGCATCCAGCTCGTGCGTAGGGAAACCGTGGCGCGCCAATACCGTATTCACCGACTCCTTAATATCCGTTAAGGTGTCCAGTAAAGTGCCGTCCAAATCGAAAATGATTGCTTTTATCATCGCAAATTGATTTGTCGCTTTAGCTTTCCATTAATCCATCGAATGGATTGATGTTTCTATAAGTCCTTAGTTGGTACGGCCGGGATAAACCTTGATTGCCTCCTCCAATACGTCCATCGAAGCATTCAGATCGTCCACATTCAGTACATAGCTGATGCGCACCTCATCCTTTCCCGAACCCGGAGTGGAATAAAATCCTGAGGCCGGAGCCAGCATTACGGTTTCGTTATTATAGTTGAAATCCTCGAGCAACCAGCGGCAAAATTTATCCGAATCGTCAATGGGGAAACGGACTACCACATAAAACGCGCCTTTTGGATTGGGGCAAAACGCGCCATCCATTTTATTGATGCGGCTCACCACCACATCGCGACGGGCTTTATACTCGGCCAGCACCTCGTCGAAATACGACTGCGGGGTATCCAGAGCGGCTTCAGCGGCCACCTGTCCGAATGTGGGCGGACTGAGGCGTGCCTGAGCAAATTTCATCGCCGTAGCCATCAACTCCTTATTTTTGCTAATCATCACACCAATACGGAATCCGCAGGCGCTGTAGCGCTTGGAAACCGAATCAATCAGAATCACATGCTCATCCAGTCCTTCAAGCTGCATTACCGAAAAATGCTCGTTTCCGTCGTATGTAAACTCACGATACACCTCATCGGAAATCAGGAACAGGTCGTGCTTTTTCACCAGGTCGCGTACCACTTCCTATTCTTCTTTGGAATAAAGATAACCGGTCGGGTTATTGGGATTGCAAAGCAAAATAGCTTTCG
>CAYUAN010000037.1:0-10360 GCA_964442545.1 uncultured Prolixibacteraceae bacterium
CAAATCCACATACTCCAGGGCAGCCACAGTTTCGGGCTTAATCTGCGCATAGCAACCCAGCATACTCACCTTGGCATTGGGGTTTCGTTTTTTGGCCTGACGGGCGGCCGTCTTGCATTTTTTCTCGGCAATGCCCGTTACCGAGCAGGTATTAATCACATAAAAATCGGCTTCCTCCTTAAAGTCCACAATCTCGTAATCCGATTTGGGGAACATCCGCGCAATGGTGGATGTCTCGGAGAAATTGAGCTTACAGCCCAGGGTATGAAAGGCAATGCGTTTTTTCACGATTAATAATTGGTCAATATCGGGGGCAAAGATAGGATTATATTTTTGTGGTATCTGCTGATGATTAACCGTATTATGGCATGCGAGCTACAATTACTTTGCGCCCTTGGAGTTTTCTCCGGATTTCTTTATACAGCAACTAAATTATTGTTACTCAAAGCATCACAAAGAGATTTGCGGTTCTGATTAAGAATACTACAAAATATCCTTAATCTCCAACAACGACCTTACCGTAAAGGTGGGCGTAAAATCACTCTCCGCAGCGGTAAAATTTGTCCAGATTTGGTCCATGCCGATGGCGGCGGCTCCTTTGATATCCACTTCCAAATCATCACCAATCATAATGCTTTCCCCTGTTTCGGCTCCGGCCAGATGCAGGGCATAGCGAAAGATTTTCGGATGCGGCTTTTTCACCGGCGTATTTTCCGAAATAATAATATGCTCGAAATAATCCTCCAGCTTCGATTCGCGCAATTTGACTTGTTGCACCTCGGAAAAACCATTGGTAATAATATGTACATGATATTTGGGTTTCAGATAGTCCAAAAGCTCACGCGTTCCCGGAAACAAATGCTTTTTGTACGGGCTCCAGGCAACATACTTCTCCCCCATTTCCTTGGCCAGTTCCTTATCCTCAACACCGAGTTCGAACAGAGTTTGATAAAATCGCTGAAAGTTCAGAAACTGCTTATCAATCTTCCCCTCGCGGTACAAATCCCATAAATCGTGATTTACCTTGCGGTAGGTATGAAATAAATCATCAAAACTATCGATGCCGCGCCCGGCCAGTTTTAATTTTTCGTAAAGGTCCCGAAAAACCTCCTCGGAATTCTTTTCAAAATCCCATAATGTGCGGTCGAGGTCGAAGAAAATATGCTTGTATTTAGACATGGCGATGTGATTGGAATAATGGAGTGTTGGAGTGTTGGAATAATGGAGTATTGGAGTATTGGGGTAATGGAGTGTTGGAGTGTTGGGATGTTGCCACATACTCCACTACTCCATTACCCTGCTGCTATTTATGTACTTTACGAACGAATTCTTCCACTTCGGGCACACCGCCTTGATAAACCAGATAACCGTTATAGGGCTCGCGCTCGGTGATTTCGTCATTAATGGGCGTCAGCATCATTTCGCGGACTTTCTCGGGGTCGTCGGTTTGTCCCAAAACCCAACCCAGTTTTACCCAGGCCACCTCGGGCAGCATATTACCCAAAGGCACGATTCCCTTGGCCATCAAATCGCGGCCGGTATCGTACACAAACATATGCACATAGCCCCAGAGAGTTTGCAAGGTCATAAACAGATGCACGCCTTTTTTCTGTGCCCGCTCAATAGCCGGATAGAGTTCTTTGTTAACGTGGCCCAAGCCCGTACCGACTATGATTACACCTTTGTATCCGTTGTCGATAAACGAATCCAGGGCATCGGCTTTCATTCCGGGCCAGAAATACAGCATCCCGATTTTATCATCGAAATAAGGCATAATCTTCACCTTCTTATCCTGACGGCGGCGGTTGTATTCCTTTTTAATAGGGGTGATTTCTTTGCGGTTAATCATGGCGATGGGCGTATCTCCGATAGTACGGAAAGTCGAGCGGTAGGACGAGTGCATCTTCCGCACGCGGGTTCCTTTGTGCAACAGTCCGTATTCGTCACTGGTAGGGCCAAACATACACACCATCACTTCGGCGATATCCGAATGACCGGCGGCTTTCATGGCGTGCATCAGGTTCAGGGCCGCATCCGAGCTGGGACGGTCGGAAGAGCGTTGCGAACCTACCAGCACAATAGGAATCGGCGAGTCCTGCACCATAAAAGTAAGGGCGGCAGCCGTATGGTGCAAGGTGTCCGTTCCATGACCTATTACAATGCCGTCAATGCCGTTTTCGATTTCGCGGCCAATGGCTTTCGCCAAAGCCATATATTGCTCGGGCCCCATATTTTCACTAAACACGGCAAAAACCTTTTCGGTATCCAGGTTGCAGATATCCGCCAGTTCGGGAACAGCACCATAAAGTTCGCCGGGCGAAAAGGCCGGAATAACCGCACCTGTGCGGTAATCCAGTCGCGAGGCGATGGTTCCGCCCGTACCGAACAACTTCACATGCGGCAGGCCTTCAGTCATCGGAAATTCCTTTTCGGGTATGGCATAATTGGCTTTCTTATAACCCGTTTCCTCCATGGTGGTTACCGTTTTCACATCGATACCCACATTGTAGCCCGTAATAATCTTCATCACAATATGCTGGTCATCGTCATTTTCGGAACGGGGCAAAATCGTACCCTTAAATGTTCCGCGCGTGGTATCCACCGTGGCTTGTCCCCATACCCGCACATTGTATTTTTTCAAAAGCTCCAGGGCTGCTCCTTTGTATCCTTGAAATAAATCTTCCATTACTTATATACTCTTTGCCAATTCACTTAATTTTATATTTCCCAAAGCCGATTTGCGCAGCTGGCTCATCACCCACTGGCGCATCCTTTCCTCGTCCTGCTTGCGTCCTACTTTGCGGAATTTATCTTTCAGGAAAGGAATTTGCTCCAATATCTGCTCTTTGGGAATCCGCTTGAAGCCGATGCTGTTCAGTACCGATTGAAAATCCATTTTCGGATGCGAATAAAACTCGCTAATCATCCGGCCGGCCAGCTCGAATTCGATGTTTTGCTCTTTCAAAAAGGCGAACATATCATAAATGCGGTTGTAATCGAACACATCCGCGGGTTTATAATGTCCTTCCACATATTTCAATTTCTGTCCCAGAAATTTGCCCGCATACGAGGCCGGCACCTCCAGCTCATTTACCAGGCGCTCCAAAAGCGGGTACAGGTTTTTCTTGAAAATATAGGTATAGGTATCCTCCGGAATGCCCCAATCGCGCATACGATGATAGCGATCGATAATATCCTCGGGCAGGCGGCTGCGCAACTGCTCGATATATTCCGACTCCAGGGGAATCGGTGCCGAATCGGTATCAGGATACATGCGGTCGGCTCCGGGCAATACGCGTTCGAATATGGTCGTGCCGTCGGCAAATGATTTGCGCGTTTCTTCCGGCACCCCGTCGAAGGCCATCAGGCAGCGTTCCTCAATGGTTTCCAACGCGGTTTGCACATCGTCTTCCGGTCCGTCGAAAATCACGAAGGCGTCTTCTTTTCCCGCCTTCAGTTTCTTAAACATTTCCTGAATTTCCTCCTCCGACATAATCGGGTTGAGTGCTTCGCTATGGGTCATATTGGGCTGGTCCAGGCAGGCAATCACTTTCAATCGTCCGCTCAGCTCGTCGGCGAAAATTTTACCCGGCTGGGTAAAATGCGAGAGGATTTTATAAAACTTCGGCAATAAAACCGCCACCACGCGATGGTCGCCGTCAAACAGGCCAAAGAAATTATGATTACCCTGCACATCGTCGGGGGTCAGCACTTTATGACGAATCTTCCACTTCTTAGGATCCTTAACACGGCTTTTCAGTATATCGCGAATGTGCAAGAGCGCCCACTGGCGGAAGGCCTCGTTATGCGACAGTTCGGGGATCCATTTGGTATGAGCCACGCCTTTTATTTCCACGCGGCTGCCACCCCGGCAACTCACATTCACATCTTGACGGCCGGCGCCCATTCCGGTGCGCACCTTGCCCGTACTGCGGTTCAGAAAGCGGATATAATCGCAACCCTCTTTCACCTCATCCGGATTTACAAAATCGGGATAGGTTACCGTTTCGATCAGCGGCATGCCCAAGCGATCGGTTTTATATACCCGCGTATGGCCGATATCGGAAATCTCGCGGCATGAGTCCTCCTCGATGCTGAGTTGAATCAAGCCCACTTTTTTGTTTTTCAGTTGAATCTCACCCTCCACACCGAGTATGGCTGTACGCTGAAAACCGGCGGGAATACTGCCATCCAGATACTGCTTACGGGTGATATGCACCTCGCCCACAATATTCAGCTTCGAGAGCAATGAAATTTCCAGGGCATTCTCCAGGGCCTCGCGGTCAATGGGAAATGGCGGCGTATCGTCAATCTCGTAGGTGCAAGTTGTTTCGTGCTTGATGCGGTAAACAATTTCTTTACGGGTACGGAACTCCATCAGGGCCGTCCCGTCGTATTCGCCCAGCTCACTCAATGTGGGACGCATATGGCGAATGATTTCGGCATCAAAATCATCATTGGCATGAAAAACGCCTGCCGGACAATGGCAAAACAGTTTCTTTTTGGTGAGGATTTGCTGGTGCACTTCCAGCCCCGACATAAAACCAATACGATCATAATCGGCCTGAGTAGCTTCCTTGCGGCTTACAAAGCCTATTTCCTCTTTGGTTTTCCGGTAGTTTTCCTGCGGGTCAAACGGGTGTTTCATAAGTTTTTCAAATATAAAATTGCTCCATTTTTGGAAAGCACCAAAAGTAAGGAAAAGCGCGTAAACATCACTCATCTTGCAGTACTTTTATTAACAGAAACATCAAATCATTGCTGATTTTCTGAATCACCGAATTAGCGCAAGGCGGCCTTATCAAGCAAAAAAAGTATCGGCAAAATAATTTGACATTATCTCTTTTTTTTCTATCTTTACACAGCATGTTAATCACTTTTTTTGCCGCTCAAAAGAGATTAAAGCCAGGTAAAAATTTTGCGGGACATTAAACATCCGGACGGAAATGGTGTCAAACAAATTAAGAACAGCGTTCGTTAACAAATAAAAACATTATGAAAAAGATTATCATTGTTGGAATGGATTTTTCCGAGGGATCAATCAACGCGCTGAATTTTGCAGTGCAAATTGCTAATGCCACCGATTCAAATATCATGTTGGTATGGGTGGATAAAAAGAAAAGTTCAGGCACGGTGTATTCCAATGCATACGATCCGCGACTGGAAGCCAAAAAGCGTTTTGAGGAACTTATTGAAGAGTTTCAGCCACGCCTGAAAAACGGGAAATTTTTATATAAAATCCGTAACGGGAAAGTCCATAAGGAGATTGTAAATCAAGCTAAATATCATGATGCTTTTCTGATTATTGCCGGCACGCACGGAACATCAGGATTCGAAGAATTTTGGATTGGCAGCAGCGCTTACAAGATTGTTACTTACGCCACTTGTCCGGTGATTACCCTCCGCTACGGAGAGGACTGGGATGGAAAAATCGAAAAAATTGTTTTCCCGGTGGACAGCTCACGCGAGACACGGCAGAAAATCAACTTGGTATCTTATTTGGCCGAATCATTCAAGTCCAAAGTTTTAATTCTCTCCCTTTATTCATCTAAAGCCGACACCATTCGCGATTTGGTTGACGGCTATGCCGATCAGGTGGAAAAATATCTGGATGAGCGGGAAATAGCATGGGAACGATATTCCACTGAATGCGATAATCTGACAGACGCCACCATTGAATTTGCCAAAGAACATGACGCTGATTTGATTGCCATTATGACAGATCAGGAAACATCAACGGCCAATATTTTGCTCGGCCCTTATGCGCAGCAAATGGTAAATCATTCGCCCATACCGGTACTTACCGTCCGTAGCAAATCAATTTATGATTACCAAACAAAATAATTAAATCGCACAAAGATTTTTACGAATTTTGACGTCTATTCAAAATAAGAAGCGAAAAGCTATGAATAAAAGTATTGGGGTATTTTTTATTTTCTTTTTTATTTTAACTACCGGACGACTGTTTGCACAAAACGGGGGCTCAGTTACAATCCATGAAAGTGCAGCAATAAAAAATTTGGTAGCGAAACATATTCAGGTAAATCAATACCATCCGTGGATAAACGGATACCGCGTACAACTGTATTCGGTAAGCGGGGTTAACTCGCGGGATAAAGCCAATACTTTTATGGCGCAGTTTCTTTTGAAAAATCCCAATGCTCGAATTTATATCGTTTACCATGCTCCTTATTATAAGGTGCGTGTCGGAGATTTTCGTAGCAAGATTGACGCCTTGTCCTATCTGCAAACCATCAAAAAGGATTACCCTTCGGGTTTTGTAGTAGTGGACAAAATTAAATTCAAAGAGGAAAAAGAAGAGGAAGAAAGCAAGCGGGAATAATCCCGGGGGTCTTCACTCCATAATAGCTCGGGCCGGATTAATCCGGCCAAATGGTTAATTACTAATATAACTACTTATGAACGAAATTCTTGTAGCTGTAGATTTCTCGGATTCGTCAATTAACGCCTTGGAGCATGCAATAGGTGTGGCAAAACGATTCAAGGCCAGCATTCTGATGGTTTGGGTAGGAAACAAGCGTTCCATGGTTTACCTTGGTGTAAAAAACCTGGACGAGGCAATTACGATTGCCACACAAAAACTGGAGGAACTGGTAGAAAAATACAAACCGGAACTGGGGGAACAGGATATGGAATATCGTATCCGCAAAGGCATAACTTATAAGGAAATTGTAGCCCTGTCCAAAGAAAATCAAGTGGATATGATTGTTACCGGAGTACATGGTGTACACGGATTCCGCCGTTTCTTTATGGGCGATAATGCCAAACATATTTTGGCGGAAGCCAAAGTTCCGGTTCTTACCATCGGTTTGCACCGGACGCTCGACCGGCCTCTTGAAGTTATTGTGATGCCGATTGACAGCACACTGGATACGCGTCAGAAGGTGGGCATTACAACCCGCTTTGCACAAGTTTTCGGAGCAACCATTCATATACTCGGAATCGACTCATCAGGCGTACATACCATTAAGATGCGGGTAAAGAGCTATGTGGAGCAAGTGGCAAAACATCTGGATAAATCCGGTGTAAAATATGTAACCCATTATGTAAAGAAGAATGACGCCCGCACAATTTTGAATTATGCAAAAAAGGTGGACGCCAACCTGATTGTTACCATGATGGAAACCGAAACCCGCGCATCAGACCTTTGGCTTGGGCCACAAGCACAGCAGTTGGTAAACCAATCGCCGATTCCCGTTCTGAGTATCGCGAATCGCCAGCTTATTAAAGCGCGCCCGGGATTATAAGTTTGAACCGGATTGTTTAAAATAAAAAAGCCATTCTCCCTGCGGAAAATGGCTTTTGTCGTTTTCGTGCTATCGCTTAGTTACGATTCACGGCATTTAGTTCTTCGAAAGCGCGCTCCAGGCGGGCAATCATTGATTCCTCACCGGCACGCAACCATTTGCGCGGATCGTAATATTTCTTATTGGGCTTATCCTCGCCTTCGGGATTACCAATTTGTCCTTGTAAATAATCATGGTACTTCTCGGCATAATTCTTCACGCCTTCCCAAGTCGCCCATTGAGTATCGGTATCAATATTCATCTTAATCACACCATAGCTGATGGCTTCTTTGATATCCTTGGGGTCGGAACCGGATCCGCCGTGGAATACAAAATTCACCGGCTTTTTGGCTGTGCCGAATTTCTCTTCGATATATTTTTGGGAGTTATCCAAAATCTTCGGGGTCAAATGCACATTACCCGGCTTATATACACCGTGCACATTTCCGAATGAAGCGGCAATGGTGAAATAATCGCTTACCTCTTTCAGTTGCTCATAAGCATAGGCAACCTCCTCGGGCTGTGTGTACAACATGGAGTTGTCGATTCCGGTATTATCCACACCGTCTTCCTCGCCTCCGGTAACACCCAGCTCAATCTCCAGGGTCATACCAATTTTACTCATCCGCTCCAGATACTTTTTGCTGATGGAAATATTCTCCTCCAGTGTTTCCTCAGATAAATCAAGCATATGCGAACTAAAAAGCGGTTTGCCGTAGGCCTCATAAAACTCTTCGCCGGCCTCCAGAAGTCCGTCGATCCAAGGCAACAGTTTTTTCGCGGCGTGATCGGTATGGATGATTACCGGCACTCCGTATAATTCAGCCATTTGGTGAATATGCATCGCGCCCGAGATAGCTCCCGCGATGGCCGCCTGCTGATTTTCGTTGCTCAGTCCCTTACCGGCATAAAAGCTGGCACCACCATTCGAAAACTGAATAATAATCGGGCTGTTTACTTTTTTGGCTGCCTCCAGGGCGGCATTTACCGAATCGGTTCCCACCACGTTTACGGCGGGAAGGGCAAATTCATTCTCTTTTGCAATGCGGAATACCTCTTGCAAATCGTCACCGAAGATAAATCCCGGCTTCACTTTATCAAAAATTTTTTCTGACATAATATTTTGTGTTTGTTAATGTACTCAATTTGCACAAAAGTACACTTATCAAACGGGATAACAAAATTTTAACCGACCGATTTTTAGATAATTTTTTAGGGAAAGAATGAGGGAAAACTATCCCACAATGATGCGGCCCAGCATGCGGTTCATCTGGTTTTGAATATCATCCAGTTTCTTCCAGCGGCGCATATAAAGCTCCAGGTCCTCGCCTTCGGGTTTTTGATTCAGGATAATTTCCTTAATCTCTTTTTTCATCATATCCACCTTGCGGATTTTCATCGAATACACACTGGACACCACCGCGCGGGCCACCACTTGCGGTGCCGACTCCGGCGTAATACTGATTTTATGTTTTTCCTCCCAATTCTTACTCAACTCATAGGCCTCACTCATCATATTGATGGCGGCCATACGCACCTCTTCATCGGGATGATTGACGAAAAACTGCTCCGTCGGATGCGAGTTCTGCTCAATGGCCTGCACATATTCGTCAAATATTTTTTGCAAAACCGGATCGTTAAACTTCAAGTTGTCAAAGGTCAGTTCGTCCACGATAAACTCCGCCACATTATAGTTTTCATCCTCCTCTTCGGGCACTTCTTCTTCTTTTACCGTTTCATCGGGAATCAGCTCCGAGTCCTCGTAGCGAAATTCCATAGCACCGTAAATCAATAAAATACGAATCACTTCCCGCTCCTGATAGATATCGGTTTCTTCCACCGGCTCTACCTGGTTAGGGGCTTTGGGTTCGTCTACCGGAATTTCATCTTCTTTGTTTTCTTTGAAAAATTTCGCGCGGCGTATTTTATTTACCTCATTCACGAGCATCTGCTCGCCCACATTCAGCAGGGTGCTGCACTCGCGAATAAAAAACAAGCGCTTCAGCTGGTCGGGAACCAGCGAAATGGTTTTAATGATATTCTTTACCACCTCGGCCTTTTTCACGGGGTCGTTACCGGCGTCCTTGCTCAGCAGGTTCGACTTGAAGGTGATAAAATCCCTCGATTGTTCTTTGAGGTAGTTTTCCAGTTCCTCCACCGTATGACTGCGGGCGAAAGAATCGGGGTCTTCCCCTTCGGGAAACAGCACCACCCGCACATTCATCCCTTCCTCCACAATCATATCAATACCGCGGAATGAGGCCTTAATTCCGGCCGCGTCACCATCATAAAGGATGGTAATATTTTGCGTAAAGCGGCGAATCATCTTTATCTGGCCCGTGGTGAGCGAAGTGCCTGACGAGGCCACCACATTTTCAATACCCGACTGATGCAACGAGGTAACATCGGTATAGCCCTCCACCAGATAGCAGTTGTCCTGCTTAATCATCGCCGACTTGGCAAAATAAATACCGTAGAGGCTCTCGCTCTTATTATAGATGACGGACTCCGGCGAGTTGAGGTATTTAGCTTTGCTTTTCGAGGAATCTAAAATGCGGCCGCCAAAACCGATCACCCGGCCCGAAATATTATGAATGGGAAATATCACCCTGCCGCGAAAACGGTCGTAGAGTTTATCATGTTCACCCGCGATTATCAAACCCGATTTTACCAGATATTCTTTGCTGTAGCCCGCATCCAAAGCTGCTTTGAGCAAGTCGTCCCACTTATCGGGCGAATAGCCCAACTCGAATTTTTGCACGATATGCTCCTGCATGCCCCGCTCATTGAAATAGGTAAGCCCGATTGCTTTGCCCTCATCGGTTTCGTGCAGGTTTTTCACAAAATGCCTGGCCGCGAATGCCGTTACGGCAAACAATCCCTCGCGCTCATTTTCAGCTTTTATTTGCTCGGGCGTCTGCTCCTCCTCTTCCACCTCGATGCCGTATTTCTGCGCCAAAAATTTCAATGCCTGCGGATAGGTAAAATGCTCGTGCTTCATCACAAAGTCGATGGAGCTGCCGGCCTCGCCGCAACCAAAACATTTGAAAATG
>CAYUAN010000038.1:0-2304 GCA_964442545.1 uncultured Prolixibacteraceae bacterium
CCAAGCGGATGTATGTCGCGCAACAGATTCGCAAGCTGGCCGATTCGCTAATCGCCATTAATCCGTCCGCACGCATTCTGATTATGGGCGACCTAAACGACAATCCCCGTGAAAAAAGCCTGACTGAAGGATTAGGGGCGGTCGCACCCGATACAAATTCAAGGGAAAACCTGTTTAACCTGATGCTGCCCTTGATGCGCGCCGGACACGGAACCCATTTTTACAAAGGGCCCACCGGAGCCGAATGGAGCATACTCGATCAGTTTATTGTGAGTCGCGCGCTTTACGACAGCCGGCAGGGCATAAGCATAAAAAACCGCAGGGCCTATATATTCGAAGCCCCGTTTCTGCTGGAGAAAGACGCTTCGGGCCGCTATATTCCCAATCGTTCGTTTATCGGAATGAAATACCACGGAGGCTATAGCGACCATTTGCCTATTTATCTGGATTTGGAAGTTGTGAAACGCTAATATGTTTATATTTACACAAAATATTCGCTATGCCATATAAGAAACCGGAAATCAAAAAGCTGTATTACACCATCGGCGAGGTGGCCGATATTTTTAATGTAAATACTTCTCTGATTCGTTTTTGGGAAAAGGAGTTTGATATCATAAAACCCAAGAAAAACAAAAAAGGAAACCGCCTGTTTACCGAAAAGGACGTAGACAACTTTTTTATCATTTATCATTTGGTAAAAGAACGCGGATTTACCCTGCAAGGGGCCAAGGATAAGCTGAAGCAAAATCCCGAAGACACGATTAATCAGATTGAAATTGTAAAATCTCTGGAAAATATCAAAGCATTTTTACAGGATTTGCGCAGCGAAATCAAAGGTAAGTCATAGCTTTGAATGGCTATTCCCTAAAAAAAGAACCACTACGAATACTTTTCTAAATCCAATAAAAACACGCCCCTGATGCCTGCTATAGATCAACTGTTTAAGGAAAATGTAAAACAGGCACTCCATAGTGTCCGGGCGCATTTGCTGCGGGCGTTGATTACCATTTTTATTGTTTCGCTGGGTATCGTCGCGCTGATTGGTACACTCACAGCCATCGAATCACTGAAAGGTTCGCTCAGCAATCGTTTTATGAGTATGGGAAGCAACACGCTTACCATAAAAAACAGCGGAAACATCATGGTCAGGCGAAAGGGCAAGCGCACCATTTACCGGGCTCCTATTTCCTATATGGAGGCCCTGGATTTCAAAAAGCGTTTCAATATGCCGGGAGTTACATCCATTTCGTCCACCGCACGCGGACAGTTTACCCTAAAATACAACAGTACCACCACCAATCCCAATATCACGTTAATGGGGATTGACGAAAATTATTTGGTTACCTCCGGGGGCGAATTAAAACTTGGCCGCAACTTTTCAGAACAAGAGGCCCGTTCGGGTTCGCGTAATATTATTATCGGTAGCGAACTGGCTGATAAACTCTTCCCCAATACCGACCCCATCGATAAGATTATTAGTGTGGGTGCGGAAAAATATAAGGTAATCGGGGTATTGAAAGCCCGCGGGGCGGCCATGGGATTTGGGGGCGACCGCAATTGCTACATCAGTCTGGCCCGCTTGCGTCAGGCCTATGCTTACCCGGATATGAGTTTTAATATCAGTTATATGGCTCCCGGGCCCGTCATGCTGAATCTCGCAGTGGACGAGGCCATGGGTTTGTTTCGCAGCATCAGGCGTTTAAAGCCCGGCGATGAACCGGATTTTTATATCGCGCGTAGCGACAGCCTGATTCAAAAAATGGAAGAAAACCTGAGCACCTTGAATTTAGGCGCTTATATTATCGCTTTTATTACTCTGCTTGGCGCCTCGGTGGGACTGATGAACATTATGCTGGTATCGGTAAGTGAGCGAACGCGGGAAATAGGCCTGCGGATGGCGGTGGGTGCTACGCCGGCGGCAATTCGCAACCAGTTTCTGATTGAGGCTGTAGTTATTACCGAACTGGGCTGTATGCTGGGCGTAATTTTAGGAATCGCGCTGGGTAATTTCGTCAGTTCCATTATCGGGGGCGTGTTTATCATTCCCTGGTTTTGGATTGCGGTCTCTTTTGTTGTGAGCACCTTTGTGGGGTTGATTTCGGGTTGGTACCCGGCGATGAAAGCATCCAAGACCGACCCGATTGAGTCGCTGAGGTTTGAGTAAAAGGAGTTACACAGAGTAACACAGTGAACCAATCAAAAACTTATATGCCCTTATATGCCTTATATGGTTCAATAAAAACTTTGCACAACAGCACCTTAATTTCTTAATATTAAAAATAATAACCGAAAATACCGAAAAAG
>CAYUAN010000039.1:0-5449 GCA_964442545.1 uncultured Prolixibacteraceae bacterium
CACAGAAACTCATCCTCCCGGCACAGATTCCGCGAGCTCGTTCCGAGCGAAGCGGACTTTTTCCGTGCAAAATCCAACGCCTTCCAACAATCCACCATAAACGAATCCCCCTTGGGTTCCCCCTTTTTCAAAGGGGGACAGAGTTTTAGCCGTTTTTTCTTTGAAAAAAACGGCTAAAACGAAATGAAAAAAGTACAGGATAAACCTAAGCCTTAACTTTCCGAAGGATACTCAATACGCACATGATAAATATTCATCAGCTTGCGCTTGAAGATTTTCTTCACCACACTGATTTCGCGCATTGTAATATTGGCGTTATTGTATTGCCCCTGGTCCATCTGGCTTTTGATAATGTTGTCCACCAAATCATTAATCGATTTTGCATCGGGCGATTTAATGCTTCGTGAGGCGGCCTCAACCGCATCGGCCATCATCAGCACACAGGTTTCTTTGGAATAGGGTATCGGCCCGTGGTAGGTGAAATCCGCCAGGCGCACATCCTCTTCGGGGAAATCTTTTTTATACATGCGGTAAAAATATTCCACCCGCTTGGTACCATGGTGCGTGCGGATAAAGTCGATTATCTGATCCGGTATATTATGTTTTTTTGCAATCTCAACCCCCTTAAGCACATGGCCGATAATTATCTTGGCGCTTTCCTGAAATGTCAGCTCGTCATGCGGATTAAAACTACCGTTTTGATTCTCGGTAAAAAACATGGGATTGGCACCTTTCCCGATATCGTGATACATGGCTCCGGCCCGTACCAACAGGGCATTCCCGCCAATTTGCCGGATGGCTTCTTCGGCCAGGTTCGACACCTGAATACTGTGTTGAAAAGTGCCCGGAGCTTTCTCGGCCAGCTCTCGAATCAGCGTGTTGTTGGTATCCGCATATTCTTTTAGCGACATGTCGGTAACGAACATAAATAAACGTTCCAAAACATAAATGGCCGGAAAGGCGAAAAACGTGAGGGTAGCGCTAATGGCAAAATAAAGAATCACGGTCAAATCCATTTCTTTAAAACTGCCGTAAATAACCAATATCATTCCCGTGTAAATCAGCGTATAGGTAATAAAAATGATAATAGCCGTTTGGAAAAATTGTGAACGCTCTTGCAGATTCCGGATGCTGATAATCGTTACCAGTCCCGTTATCAGCTGGATAAACAGAAATTGGAAACTTGAAGGGACGAAAAAGCTTACCAGGATAATGGTGATAACATGGGTGATCAGTGCCAGCTGCGTGTCGTAAAACGCCCGGATAACAATGGGCACAAGCATTAGCGGCAGAATAAACACATAGTCGCTGTGATAGATTACCAGAATGCGCGTCAGTACGGCCATGGTGGTAATCATAAACAGAATCATCAGGATGTTTTTATTGTCCTCGAGTATATCTTCCCTGAAGAAAAACAGGTAGAGGAAAAAGGCAATCATCGGCATCGAGATCAGGATGGTCTCGCCCAAAATAATAAAGAGGGAAGAGGCTCTGCTGGTGCGGCTTTCGTAGTCTTTTTGCAGCGACTGCAAAATGCGGTAGGTGTCTTTATTGATGATTTCACCTTTGGCAATAATGCGCTGTCCTTTCACCACCATGCCGCGGTAGGGCGACAGATTATCTATCATCTGTTTCAGCGATTCCTCGGTCTTTTGCTTGTCGTATTTTACGTTTTGAACAATGGCTTTCAGAAACAGCGGCTTCATAAAATCCTTTTCCAAATCGGGTGTGCTGTGGACTTTTGCCGATATCTTTTTAAATGCCGAGTTAACGGTTAAAAAAGAACCGATAAAATCCTCGTTAGCTACTTTGTCGCGTACCAAAATGATAACCTGATCCGAGCCCGAAATCTTTAAGGTTTTCGGGATATTGATAACCCCTTGCTTTAATATGTCCTTCAGGGTCAGCGTAAAGAAATTTTTGTTGTAGCGGTAATGCTGCTGGTCTTCAAAGCCGAATTGCTTTACCCATAAACTGTCGAACTGGCGGCTTGCTTCTTCGATGGTACGCCGGGTAAGCGCTTCATCATAATAGAAAATTGGTTTCAGTTGCCGGAGCATATCGGCTTTTTCCTGCTCGATTTCTTTCTTCGTTTTAATAATCGGAAAATCATTGGGCGCGATTAAATCCTCGTACAACCAAGGGGTATTCAGCGTGTATTCATATTCGAATTTGGCCTCCTTGGGCAGTATGGCCACAATAACTACAATGCTGACTACAAACAGAAAAACCTTGTAGATTTCGGCATAATGATTTCGAATATAAGCTAAGATGTTCTTCATAAAAGTGCAGCTGTGCTAATGCCACAAAGTTAGGTTTTATTTTGTTTTCCGCCGGAAAGCTTTTCGGGTATTTTTTTGTATTTCCGAAAAAGATTATATTGTTATCGGAATTATGACGAAAATATAATCAAAAATGCAGCGGAGTATTTTACATCTCGATTTGGATACTTTTTTCGTGTCGGTAGAACGGCTGGTTAACAGTCGGCTGGAGGCCAAGCCGGTGATTATCGGCGGTACGGGCAATCGGGGTGTAGTAGCGGGCTGCAGTTACGAGGCCCGGCAGTTCGGGGTGCATTCGGGTATGCCGATGCGCCTGGCCCGGCAGCTGTGTGCGCAAGGTATTTATATTCGCGGCGATATGGAACAATATTCCAAATATTCCCGCCTGGTTACCGATATTATCGCCGATTCGGCCCCGTTGTACGAGAAAGCTTCCATCGATGAGCATTATCTGGATATTACGGGGATGGACCGTTTTTTCGGGACGCTGAAATGGAGCCATGAGCTGCGGCAAAAGATTATGCGCGAGAGCGGTTTGCCTATTTCCTTCGGTTTGTCGGTAAACAAAACCGTATCGAAGATCGCCACGGGCGAGGCCAAGCCCAACGGGGCTTTGTCGGTGGAGGAGGGGCGGGTGCGCGATTTCCTGAATCCTTTGAGCATTCGCAAAATTCCGATGCTGGGCAAAGAGTCCTATCGTAAATTGCGGAGGATGGGCATCGTGCATATTAAAACCCTGAGCGAGATGCCGCCCGAACTCTTGCAGCAGGTGATGGGTAAAAACGGATTGATGCTTTGGAAACGGGCCAACGGCATCGACCATACGCCCGTGCATACCTATTCCGAGCGGAAATCGGTCAGTACCGAGCGCACTTTTCAGCAGGATAGCACCGATGTGGATTATCTGAACGATTTACTCGTCAGTATGACCGAGAAGCTGGCTTTCGAGCTGCGCAAAAAAGAGAAACTGTGCTCGGTCGTAACGGTAAAGATTCGCTATTCCAATTTCGATACCCACAGTATGCAGCAGCGGGTGGCTTATACCTCGCTCGACCATGCTTTGATTCCTGTGGTAAAGGAGCTGTTTCGTAAGCTCTACACCCGGCGGATGCTGATTCGCCTGATTGGCGTGCGTCTGTCGGGCCTGATTGGCGGTGTGTATCAGCTCGACCTTTTTGACGACCGCGAGGAACAAATCCGTTTGTATCAGGCCATGGACAAAATTCGCAAACGCTATGGCAGCAGCATAGTGCATCGCGCGGTGTTTTAGCCGTGCCGCTATTCGCGCAATTTTTCCTACCTTTGCAATGCACAGGAAATGAAACTCATAATATCTTGAAAACATTAATCAACCACATCGCGGCACGCTACGACAGCATTGAACGCTATTGGGAAAGCGAGTTGAATCATAAAATTCTGGGAACATCCATTGTGCTCTCGTTTCTGGCGGCCCTGGCCGTAATCCAGTTGGGACGATGGGGTTTGTTGCCCGACTTTGTGGGGCAATATGTATCGCATAATTATTTTATCGCCATCGAGGTGGCCTTTGTGGTGCTGCTGTTTTTCGAGGTGTTGAGCATGGTGTTTGTGTTGCCGCATTCGGTGGCCGGGGCTTTGGGAAAACAGTTTGAAATACTGTCACTGATTCTCCTGAGGAATTCCTTCAAGGAATTTGGCGAGCTGCCCGATATTACCGACCTGACCTCCAATATGGAAATCGCCTATCATATGTTTGCCGATGCTTTCGGGGCGTTGATTATTTTTGTGGGAATCTATTTTATACGCCTCACCAGCAAACATTACCGCATTACCGAGAGCGATGATGACCAGTTTCGTTTCGGGCAGCTGAAAAAAGTGATTTCCATAATCCTGATGATTGTTTTCCTGGTTTTAATGATGCAGGACGCCTGGTTGTTTCTCAATCACGAAACTACATTTAAGTTCTTCCAAACCTTCTACACCGTATTAATATTTTCGGATATTTTGATTGTGCTGATTTCGTTGCGTTACAGTTATCGCTATACCGTATTATTCCGAAACTCCGGTTTCGCTTTGGCAACCGTATTGTTACGGGTGGCCCTGACGGCCCCGGTTTATATAAATGTGCTTATCGGCCTGGTAGCTGTGCTTTTTGTTTTGATTCTGAATATTTTCTACGGAAAGATTCTCGCGAAGAAATTATATCGTTGATTTTATAAAATCGCGTCGATATTTTCCACCGGATCGCCCCAAACGGCTTTATTTCCTCGTTCAATAATCGGACGGTTCAACAGTTTCGGGTGCTCGGCGATAATGCGAATCCATTCATCCTCGGTGAAATTCTTACCCTTGAAGTTTGATTTGAAAATCGCTTCCTGCTTCCGGACCATTTCCGAAGGTTTGCGGTCGAGCTTGGCAAATAATTGCGTCAGTTCCACAATGCTTAACGGATTTTTCAGGTACTCCACCACTTCGAAGTCCACACCTTTCTCCTGAAGATATTGTAGTCCCGCACGGCTTTTTTTACATCTGGGATTATGATAGATTCTATACATAATTATTCACTTTTTAAGTTAAAAATCGGTGCAGCGAATTTACAAAAAAGAAATATGAAGCCTTGCCACACATTTTTGTATCGGAGCCGGAAAATTTCCACGAAAATTTATAGCCTTGAAAGTTTGGCTATTAAAGAAAATAATTCTACTTTTGCAGCCCGAAAAAATCAGAGCGTTTAGTTGTGATGATTTTCAAGGATTTAGGTCATTAAACAGAGAATGATACCGGAGTATCTCAGAGTAGGGACGCTTGATGGTGAAGTAGTCCGCCGGTATGGCCCACATTTTCAGAGTTTTGATGGCCCGAAATTAAATAAGTATTAATGTGTAATTAATTTGTAGTAATGAACACTTTAAGTTATAAAACGATATCAGCAAACAAAAACACAGTTGAGAAGAACTGGGTAATTTTGGATGCCGAAGGAGCTACATTGGGTCGTTTGGCCTCAAAAGCTGCTTATTTGCTTCGTGGAAAGCACAAGCCTAATTTTACTCCTCATGTTGACTGCGGTGATAATGTAATCATCATCAATGCTGATAAATTCGTATTGAAGGGCAATAAAATGAGTGATAAACAGTACGTACGTCATACCGGATATCCGGGAGGTCAGCGTTGTACGACTCATGCCGAAT
>CAYUAN010000040.1:0-9549 GCA_964442545.1 uncultured Prolixibacteraceae bacterium
AAGAGCCGGTTTCCGGTATTATCGGAACCGTAGGGCTCGGCATCACCGCCTTGATTTCGTACTACACGGCCTATATGTATTTTTCGGGCCATATGGACGGTGCCATTGTGGACGGTGTTTATCAGAAAGTATATGCCATGAACTTCAACTGGGTTCACTTCAGCGATACCCTGCATATCGATATGGGTATTCTGATTGATCCGATTTCATCCATGATGTTGGTGGTTGTGCCCACTATTTCGTTGATGGTTCATTTATACAGTATCGGCTATATGCACGGTGAAGCAGGATTTACCCGCTTCTTCGCCTATCTGGGACTGTTTACCTTCTCCATGTTGGGACTGGTACTGGCTACCAATCTGTTTATGATTTATATCTTTTGGGAGATGGTGGGCGTTTCGTCTTACCTCCTTATCGGATATTATTATAATAAACCTTCGGCTGTTTTGGCTGCAAAAAAAGCCTTTATCGTTACCCGTTTTGCCGACTTCGGCTTCTTGCTGGGTATTTTGATTATGGGTTACTATGCCGAAAGCTGGGACTTCAAAGTATTGGCAGACCCGGCCTTTATCGAGGGACTGCAAGCTAAGTTCGGTGCCGCCTTTATGGGCTTGTCGGTAATTACTTGGGGATTGATGTTTATCTTTATGGGTGGTGCCGGAAAATCGGCCATGTTCCCATTGCACATCTGGCTGCCCGACGCTATGGAAGGCCCCACTCCTGTTTCGGCATTGATTCACGCCGCGACCATGGTTGTTGCGGGTGTATTCCTGGTGGCCCGCCTCTTCCCCATGTATTACTTTATGGATGACGGAGCAGCCCTGACCCTGGTGGCTTATGTGGGCGCGTTCACCACTATTTTCGCAGCGGTGATTGCCTTCTCGCAATACGATATTAAACGGGTGCTGGCCTTCTCCACCATGTCGCAAATCGGTTATATGATGCTGGCTTTGGGTGTTTCGGGTTACGAAGGACATGAGGGACTCGGTTTTATGGCCTCCATGTTCCACCTGTTTACCCACGCTATGTTTAAGGCCTTGCTCTTCCTCGGAGCCGGTTCTATTATTCATGCCGTACACAGCAATTACATGCAGGATATGGGCGGATTGCGCAAGTATATGCCCATTACGCACATTACTTTCCTGCTGGCCGCTCTGGCCATCTCTGGAGTTCCGCCATTGGCCGGATTCTTCAGTAAAGACGAAATTTTGGCTGCCGCCTTCCATGATAACCTTTTGATTTTTGGAACAGGTTATTTGGTTGCCGGTATGACCGCTTTCTATATGTTCCGTTTGTACTACCGTATTTTCTGGTGGAACGAGCCGAACTACGAGCATACTCCACACGAAGCCCCAAAGACGATGACTATTCCGCTTTTGGTATTGGCTGTGATGACTGTAATCTCCGGATTTTTCCCATTCCACAGTTATGTAACCGCTGACGGACATCATTTTGATACCCATTTCAATTGGGTAATGGTGGGTGCATCCGTGGGAATCGGTTTATTGGGTATTCTGATTGCCACCTTGATGTACAAAAAAGAGAATATGGCTTCGGCCCGCTTCCGCGCGGCATTCGGACTGTTTTACAAATGGTCGTACAACAAATTCTACTTCGACGAGCTTTATATGTTCATTACGAAGAAGATTATTTTCGAGCGCATCTCCGCTCCTTCGGCCTGGTTTGACCGCCATGTGGTGGACGGAACCATGAACGGTATCGGTAACACCACCGTTTGGATTTCGGAAAAAATTAAAGGCCTGCAATCAGGTAAAGTTCAGGATTACGCCATGTATTTCTTATCGGGCGTTGTAGTTCTGGCAATGGTATTTTGGTATTATATGTAATCAATAGATAAAAAACGAAATGGATATACTAACATTATTTGTCGTTGTACCGGTGCTAACGGTAATTGCCCTGATGTTTACCAAGGGTAAGAACAATTTCCGTGTAGTCGCCCTTATTGGTTCTGCCATTCAGGCAGGCATGGCATTCAATCTGTTGTATCAGTTTTTGGCACTTCGCAAAGCCGGAAATGATGCCGTAATGTTGTTCACCAGAGATATTATGTGGTTTGAGCCGATGAATATCCACTACGCCATTGGTGTAGATGGAATTTCGGTATTGATGATTTTACTGACCACCATCATCGTGCTGACCGGAACCTTTATCTCCTGGAAAGTGAGCGACCTGCCCAAAGAATTTTTTATCTCATTGATTGTTTTGGCAACCGGTGTGTATGGATTCTTTATCAGTGTTGACCTCTTTACAATGTTCGTATTTTACGAAATAGCGGTAATTCCGATGTACCTGTTGATTGGTATCTGGGGAACCGGCCCACGCGAGTATTCCGCGATGAAGCTGACGCTGATGTTGATGGGAGCCTCTGCCCTGCTGCTGGTTTCTATCTTCGGATTATACTTTAACTCAGGTGCTGATGGCGGAGCACTTACTTTTAACATCTTCGAGATTGCAAAAGTGAATATCCCCGTTGAGGCACAAAAAATATTCTTCCCGCTGGCCTTTATCGGTTTCGCGGTAATCGGGGCGCTTTTCCCGTTCCACACCTGGTCACCCGACGGTCACGCATCAGCCCCGACAGCTGTTTCGATGTTGCACGCCGGTGTACTGATGAAGCTTGGAGGTTATGGTGTATTTCGTATCGCCATGTTCCTGCTTCCCGAAGGAGCGCATTACTGGAGCCACTTCTTTATGATTCTGGCTGTGATTGGTGTTTCTTACGGAGCATTGAGCGCCATTAAACAAACCGACCTGAAATACATCAACGCATACTCCTCAGTGAGTCACCTGGGACTGGTACTTTTAGGCCTTTTGATGATGAACGAAATCGGATGGCGCGGCGCGATGCTGCAGTCACTGTCTCACGGATTTATCACCGCATTGTTCTTTGCATTGATTGGGGTAATCTACGGACGTACCCATACGCGTATTGTGAAGAATATGGGCGGTTTGATGACCATCTGGCCCGTAATCGGTGCCTTGTATGTGATTGCCGGTATGGCAAACCTCGGACTCCCCGGATTCTCCGGATTTGTGGCTGAGATGAACATCTTCGTTGGTGCTTTCGAGCATCCCGATTTGTTCCACCGTGTAATCACCGTGATTGCTGTTTCTTCCATCGTGGTAACCGCAGTGTATATCCTCCGCCTGGTGGGTAAAATGCTGATGGGCCCGGTTATGGAAGAGTATAAAGACCTGCCGCGTATTACCTGGTATGAGAAAACCGGAACATTTATCCTGGTTTTATTCAGTGTTTTGATTGGTATCTTCCCCTTCTTCTGGAGCGATATCATCGACGAGGCAATCGGACCGTTTATTCAAGGAATTTTATAATTAGATAAAAGATATAAGAAATGGACTGGAACACTTTTTTATTAATGAGGCACGAAATCGTTCTCACCATCATCATTCTGTTTGTGCTGTTGGCGGACATTTTTACGCGCGATAAGAAAAGCATCAACTATATTGCTATTGGCTTATTCGCCGTATATACTGCAATCGGCTTTATGCCTTTGGAATCGGGCGTCCTTTTCGGAGGAATGTTCGTAAGCACGCCTCTGGTAGTGGCATTCAAAAACATATTAAATATCGGAGTACTAATCCTGCTGTTGATTTCGGCTTCCTGGGTAAATCAAAAGATGTTGCCCTTGCAAAAAGTGGCTGAATACTACGCCCTGGTAATGTCTTCGTATTTGGGAATGCTGTTTATGATTTCCGCAGGAAACTTCCTGATGCTGTATCTCGGCCTCGAACTGGCTACATTGCCTGTTGCCGCTTTGGCATCCTATGATATGTTCAACCGTAAGTCTTCGGAAGCAGGTATCAAATTGATACTTTCCGCAGCCTTTTCATCCGGTATTTTCCTTTTCGGAATATCGATGATTTACGCCATTACCGGATCCTTATACTTTGACGCAATTGCCGGACAAATGGGATACAGTTACCTGTCGATTATGGCTTTGATTATGCTCTTTGCCGGACTGGCATTTAAGATTTCATTGGTACCTTTCCACTTCTGGACAGCCGATGTTTACGAAGGCGCCCCCACTCCGGTGGCCAGCTTTCTGTCGGTAATCTCCAAAGGATCGGCCGTATTCGTGCTGATGATTTTACTGTTCAAAGTATTCAACGATATGGACGGTGTTTGGATTTACCTGCTGTACGGCATCTCTATCCTGACTATGTTTGTGGGGAACTTCTTTGCCCTGCGTCAGCAAAACCTGCAACGCTTCCTGGCATTCTCTTCTGTGGCTCAGGCCGGATTTATTCTGCTGGGATTCTTAAGCGCCGATCAACTGGCGGTTTCTTCCGTGGTTTATTTTATCGCAATTTATGTATTATCCAATATTGTGGTATTCGGTGCGGTTCAAGCCATTGGTTTGGCCAGCGGCAAATACAATATTGATGATTATAACGGACTTTATCGTTCCAACCCGATGATCAGCATCGCCTTGATGTTCGGTTTGTTCTCTTTGGCGGGTATTCCGCCGATTGCCGGTTTCTTTGGTAAATTCTTCCTTTACACCTCGGCTGCAAGCCAGGGATATTACTGGTTGGTATTTATCGCCGTGGTGAACGTAACCATTTCGCTGTACTATTATCTGTTGGTAATTCGTGCATCCTGGTTGCGCACTTCCGAGAACTCCATCAAACCCTTCAAGAGTGATCCGCTATTGAAAATCGGTGTGGCTGTTGCCGCCTTCGGTTTGCTGGTATTGGGAATGATGGCTCCGTTCTACGATTATATTTATACGCTCAGTAACATCTTTAATTAGTAAGAATTATGGCTTTAGCAACGAAACATACATTCGGAAAAATAAACGGTACACGCGTTACTTTTGTTGAAAAAGGAATCAGTAAAGACCGTATGGAATTTCTCAAAGATCTGCTGGAACTAAACGGTTTCGAGGTAATTACTGAGGAAATCGCTCCCAAAGAAGAAGAGGGCGAAACCACTTATAATATAGCGGTAACGGATATGATGTTTAATCCGGTAATCTGGATTTACGATCGCCGATTAAAAACCGCCGACGGACACTATGTTACTCATGAATATTGGGAAAAAGGCGGAGGCGTTACCAAACCTCAGTATTGGGAATACCGTTACGCATAGTTCCTTTTATCGAAACAATATCGAAAGGCAATCCGTCAGGTTTGCCTTTTTTTATTGGCTGATTTCTCATAAGCGATAAATCGATTTACTCTTTTCGATATTCAACCGGCCGGGAATCATTAGCCCGTTATCGGACTCATGAATAAAACGATCCGGATTATGCATATCCAATTTATTTTTGTTGAATTTATAACGAATCCCGCTAAGTTTTTTATATTTTTACCGCTTGAGCAAAAATCACACATATTAGAATAAATTAGTTATGCAAAAATTTTACATCCTGCTGTTTCTGGCACTGCTGTCCTCCTTCGCTTTTTCACAAAACAAAGCCGAATATTTTAAACTTATTCCCCAATTAAAAGAATCGGACCCGCAATGGGTAAAGATGATGTATTCCGAAAATCCGAATGTGGATGAGGTGGTAAATGCTTATCAGGAATACTACCGTAACCATAAATTCAAGAAAAATATTCATACGCAGAATTATAAATTCTGGCTCCGAAATATTGAGGCATTGGTTAATGCGCAAGGTTTTATTGATGCCTTCGGATTTAACCAACGCCTTGCTGCACTACAAGCCGCCAAAAAGAAAAACACAACCAAAACACAAATCTGGTCGAGTATGGGGCCCTACAAAACCTACCGCAATGACGGCTCGGGCGATTTACGCACCACACAGGTGAATGTGTACGGCATTGCCGTTGCCCCGTCCAATCACAGCATTTTGTATTGTATTACCGAAACAGGCGGTGTTTTCAAAACCACCGATAAAGCACTAAACTGGTTCCCCGTATCCATGGACGAAAGTTTTACGAACGGGCAGGATTTAAAAATCCATCCCTCCAATCCTGCAATTGTCTATTTGGCAACGGGAAATAAAATTTACAAAACCACCAACAGTGGCAGCAGCTGGAATCTGGTTTATACCGCCACAAGCACGGTAGAACAACTATTGATTCACCCTACCCGGCCCGACAGCATATATGCCGCCACCGCCTCGGGCCTCTGGCTGACTACCGACGGCGGGCAAAACTGGACCAATAAACTGAATAAACGCTGTTGGGATATCCGGGCAAATCCGGGCAATCCCAATACACTTTATGTCTCCATCCATAATGCCACAGCCAAGCGTGCAGAGATTTACAAAACCTATGATTTCGGCAACAACTGGACCCTGATGGACAGCAATTGGTATGTCCCCACAAATCTGCAGGTGGCAACGGATATCGGTTGTAAAATCGGTATTACTCCCGCCGACACCAATCGCATTTACACCTGCCTGATCGGCAACAGTAAAAGCGGAGACCAGGAATGGATTGGTGTTTATTACTCCAACAACGGGGCTACCAGCTGGATTAACCCCGACAGCATCGACGGGGGGCCTTACGTGCCCGGTATGAATAAAAATACCAATTGGTATGTGGCCGGTTACAGCGACGGATACAATCAAGGCTGGTATAATTTTGACCTGGACGTATCCACGCAAAATGCAGACCGTATCTGGATGGGCACCATCTGGGTGCTGGAATCGGATAATAAAGGAAAAAACATTGAATATATTCGTGGAACCCGCAATTTGCCCATGCACGCCGATGTGCAGGATATCGAAGTTGTGGGTAACGAAATCTGGTATGCATCGGATGGCGGTGTAAACTATTCGAATAACGAAATGCTAACGGTGGATGTACGGAACAACGGACTTTTTTCCAGCGATTTTTGGGGCTTTGGCCAAGGGTGGAATGAGGATACCTGGACGGGTGGACGTTACCATAACGGTGATGCCGTATATCACGAAAACTATGGATTGGGGAATACCATTTTCCAAGGCGGTGCTGAAAAATCGACCGGCTATATCAATCCTGTTTTCAACCGGCATTGTTATTATTCCGATATCACGGATAAACTGACCCCCGACTCCATTGGCAAAGCCGCTAAATCGGTTTCCAATATCAGTAAATACCCGAACGAGTCATACTGGCTGCTTAATTCCAGCGAACTGGAATTTGATCCTGTATATGCCGATATTATGTATCTGGGAAGCGATAACAGCTTCTACAAATCCACCAACGGGGGCGCCTCTTTTACGCCATTATTCAGCTGGTCGTCATCAGCACGGGTTCTGGAATTTGAAGTAGCACGCTCCAATCCGGATACCATCTATGTTCTGGTGCGAAAATATAATACCGGAAAAATATATCGTTCCGTAAACGGGGGAAGTAGTTTTTCCGCCATTACGAATATCCCTTCAAACAGTCTTTCAAAACTGGACCTGACTTTAGACCCGCAAGACGCGGCCCATCTATGGGTAAGTTCCTATTATGGCGCTAACGGCCAAAAGGTGTACGAAACTACCGATGGCGGACAAACCTGGACCAACCGTACTACATCGGCTTTAGATAATCAACAGATATTGGATATTGTTTTTCAGGCAGGAACCGATAATCTGGTTTATATCGCAACCGAGTATGGCCTCTTTTATTGGGATAATAATAACGCTAGTTGGGTGAACTACGGCAGCGGTTTGCCTTTTGTAACCAAAGCCCTAAAACTCATCCCTTTCTACCGTGACGGCAAATTACGTTTAGCTTCTAGTCGCGGCATCTGGGAAGCGCCTCTGGCGGAAAATTCCGACTTGGTAGTTCGGCCAATGACCGTCAGCAAGGATGTTTATTGCAGTCGTGATACGGTTTATTTTGAAGATTATTCGGTGGTAAAACACGATAGCGTTAGCTGGCATTGGAGTTTCTCCCCCGCCCCGCTTTGGATTGATTCACCAAACAAACGTAATCCGAAAGTGTTATTTGCCAACGGCAGCTATGATGTAACCTTAAGTATCACCGACCAAAAGACCAACACAACCAAAAGCGCCACCGTTCAGAATATGATTGTGGTAAACAGCATGTGTGAGCCGGATACGGTTCCGGGATTGGCCATGAATCTGTCTGCGGCCGGGGATTTCGCTTCGGTACCTGATTTGAATTTGGCACAATGCAATCATTTTACGGTAACCGCCTGGATAAAGATTAAAGGCGAACAGCCGGCCTATTCGGCCATTATTATGAATAACGGCACAGCGGCCGGATTTAATTTCCGCAATGATAACGAAATGGGTTATCACTGGCCCGGCGGGCAATGGTGGTGGAACAGCGGATTGAAAGTAGATAGCAACGAATGGGCTTATGTGGCTATGGTGGCCACGCCCGACAGTATGACGCTTTATCTGAATGGCGTAGCATCAGTGCATAAAATAAATCTGAACCCGGTGGATATCGGCAGTTTGGATATCGGTAGTTATAATGGCTGGGCTTCCAGAAATATGAAAGGGGAAATTGATGAGGTATGCATCTGGAACCGTGCTTTAAGTCAAGATGAGATTCGCGAATTACGTCATTTGACGCGAAACGGAAATATGCCGTATTCCGACAGTCTGGTGGCCTATTACCAGTTTAATCTTAGCGGCATTTCCAAGATTAGCGATCGTATTTCGACGCATCATGCGGTATTAACAGGCGGCGCGCAGAAAATCGCATCGGATGTGCCTGTGGGCGGCGGAGAAAGCATGCGAATGCAGGTGAGCGCCAATAATACCTATTCGTTCGGCAGCACGGGTGTACAAATGACAACGGGCACCAGCGCTCCTGAGGGTGAAGTTGTAGCCACGCATTTGCGTATCCAACCCAATGTTGTACCCAATACCGGCTATCAAAGCGGCGAATATTGGATTATCAATAATTATGGGAACACGAATTTTAACGCTTTGGATTCGCTGATGCTCAGTTATTTTAACACCACACCACAAACGGCAATTTCCGGTATTAAACTTTATACCCGTGGAGCGAATGATGATCAAAACACATGGTCGCAACTGTGTGGCCCGGTGAGTATGAACAGCGGATGGTTCCGTTTTGACAACAGCTGTGGCATTAAAAACTTCGGGCAGTTTTTTATTCCCTTTGATAAAAGCGTGAGTATTGAAGAATCCGTTGCCGGAGATTATCGCATTTATCCCAATCCCACCCTGGGGAAATTTACCCTGCAACGTGACGGGAATACCGATAAGGAAGTTATTGTGGAACTTTATGATATCACCTCGCGACAGATGATGAGCCAAAGACTGGAACCGGGTCAAGACCGCTTACTGTTTGATATTTCCGGTTTTAGCAAGGGCGTTTATTTCCTCCGCATTCAAATCGGAAACGAGCGATTGGTTAAGATGATTACGAAGGAGTAATTTTAATCCATGATTTTGCAATAGAGGTTCGTAGTGAGATATAAATCAGCAATAAAATATGAAGTTTTACTAATTTCAGCAAAGCATGAAATAGTTAAATTAGAGCACTTAGTAAAGCGATATATTTTGAAGGTGTTTTAGTAGTAATAAATTTTCTATTTAATAATTCGGATTTAACGCTCCA
>CAYUAN010000041.1:0-15964 GCA_964442545.1 uncultured Prolixibacteraceae bacterium
TTCCCAAACTAACGGCCCTGTAGCCGGCAGCCAACGCCTGCTCCACTTCTTCCGTCGAGAAATCGCCTTCAGGGCCCACCAGAACACATACTGAAGATGAAGGTTTCGCAACATCTTTCAATAGCAACTGATGCTCATCAATCAGATGGGCGATAAATAATTCTTCATCCGTTTTTCGCTGGATAAAATCCTTAAAACGCACCGGCTCATTCAAAACAGGATGCCACGCTTTCAGCGATTGTTTCATGGCCGCGGTAATCACTTTATTTTCCCTATCCACTTTTATTTCGCGGCGTTCGGAATGAAAACTGATAATAGGAGTAATTTCATCTATTCCAATCTCTGTTGCCTTTTCCAAAAACCATTCAAAGCGCTTAATATTTTTAGTAGGTGCCACAGCGATATGTATTCGAAAATCACGTTTCGCCACCTCTGTTTCATAATGCTTAATCTCCGCCACACACTGACGTTTATTAATCGCGGCCACCACTGCACTTACCCATAAACCTTTTCCATTGGTAATTTGAATTTCCGTTCCTTGCCGGAGCCGCAACACTTTAATCGCATGCCGCGCTTCCTCCTCGGGGAGTTCCACAAATTTCCGGTCAAGTTCCGCCTCATTCAGAGCCGGTAGATAAAACAAATGCATGATAAACAATTTTTGATAAACAAATTTACACATAATTTAGCGGCTGCAAACGCCTGAAAATCCAGTCTGCAAAATATATTTTTAATCGGCTGCTATATTTAAGTTTTTAATAAATTAGCGCCAACAAATTTGTTATTAACTTAAATATTTAAATCGTTATGAAAAGATTATTCACAATGTCTGCATTTGTTGTAGCAACAGCTTTGTTCTTTGCAAGTTGTGGTGGCAACGAAGCTGCAAAAACCGACGAGGCTGCTGCTCCGGCTGCAACTGAAGAAACTGCTGCTCCGGCTGAAGAAGCTGCACCCGCTGAGGCTGCACCTGCCGAGGAAGCTGCAGAGGCTACAGCAGAAGAAGCAACAGAAACTTCTGCTAATTTGGAAAACGGAAAAGCCGTTTATGACAAAGCTTGTGGTGTATGCCACAATGCCGGTGTTGCCGGTGCTGCTAAATTAGACGACAAAGCTCGTTGGGAAGCTACTGCAGCCAAAGGTTTGGAAACTGTTGACGCAAATGCAATCAACGGTTATACCGGCGAGCATGGCTCTATGCCTGCAAAAGGCGGCCAGGCCGCGCTTAGCGATGACGACGTGAAAGATGCAGTTGCTTATATGCTGCATACTGCCGGCGTTGAAGCCAAGTAAGTAAGAATTGCACAGGAATGAAAAAGGAGGCTTTTGCCTCCTTTTTTTTTAATCCGGTTTTGATGAAGGCTTCATCATCCCCTCCATTTTCGTACTATCTGATTTCATAGCCTTCATATCATGAAGCTCTAACTTATCCGGCGGCGGGCTAATAAATTTTATACCCAGTTCCAAACCGCGCAATACAAACAACAATCCTACGATTACTACGACAACAGGGATGATTTTATTAATGGCATGCTTTAGCTTAATGCTGGCAAAGTTGCCCAACATTGACATTAAAAACATCATCGGAATGGTGCCCAGACCAAACAAAATCATAAACAATACCGAGGCCTGAACCGAACCTAAGGCAATGGCTCCGGCCAAAGCCATATAAACCATACCGCAAGGGAGTAAGCCGTTGAGCAGTCCGGTTATAAAGAGTGATTTATAAGAGGCCTGTTGGAAATATTTGGAAAGCTCCTTTTTGACGGCTGATATAAATTTTGAATTTCCTGTTCCCCGGTAAAGGGCGTTATTGATTTGCGGAAAAACCACGGTGGAAATCATAAAAATTCCCATAAAGATGGAAATCCACTTTTGAAAACCAGCCATGGAAAAACCGGCCCCGATAATACCGAACAATAAACCCAGTAAAGCGTAGGTAACGGTACGGCCCAGATTATAAAGCAGGGCCGAAAATACACGCGTCCCCCAAGTTTTATTATTTAGCGGAAGCACAAGGGCTATCGGCCCGCACATACCCACACAATGGAATCCGGTGAACAAACCTAAGACCAAGCCTCCCAAAATACCATATTCAAGATACGAACCACCCATCCTAATATTTTTTAATTTTTTTATTGAATCATCAGCTCCTCTTCCACATAATAATCCAATGTATCATGCGTCCAGGTAACTTTTACAATACAACGGCTGCGCAGCAAGCCTTTTTTCGAAATATGCTGATATAAAGAATCATCCGTTTCAATTTCGACCTCCCGATCCAAATGATTGTCTATCGGGAAAAATAAAAGCACCTTACCTTCGGGCTTATGCACACTGTCTATTGCAGGAAACTGAATAATTATTTCATCGCCGCTTTGTGTGATGCGCAATGGTTGTTTCAGATTTTTCGCACGACTAATCCGGTTAATTTGATTCTGATAATCAATTCCTTTAGGGTAATAATCGGGGCTAACCAAATTCAATGGCTGCATCGAACTGATGATAACCAATGTAATCATTCCGATTAGAAATAAAATAATCGTCAAAAAGATTCCTGTTCCCCAATTGAATTTCATAGTTCCATATTTTAGAAAACCGGATAGCATTTAGTTCATTAACCAATTACTATCCGGTGCAAATTTAACATATTTTTAACTTTATTGCTTAGCGGGCGACATAAATGTTACCTCTGTTTGATCAATTTCCTCCCCATCGGAGAAAATGGCCAGTTTCAGCGTCATATTTTCGGATTCAATATCCTTATTGGCAATCTTAACAAAGAGAATCGACTCGGCACGTGCCTCAGGCGGCACAAGCAAATCGCCACCAACAATAGTTACCCGCCCTTTATGGCCCACCAACTTAATATCCACGTCTTTTTCAAAGCGGGTTTTGTTTACTACTTTAATATTGTACATATTAATCAGACTATCGGCTCCGGCCTTTTGGTACAATACGCCCGGTGTACGAATAATCACGGCATCGACATCGCTACGGGTAAATAATGTAACCGCAGCAAAAGTCAAAATAGCCAGCAACACAATGGAATAAGCGATAATTCTCGGCGACCAGCCCACACGTTTTCCCGAGCTGATTTCTTTTTCCGAAGCGTAGCGAATCAATCCGCGCGGCTTGCCGATACGATCCATTACATTATCGCAGGCATCAATACAGGCGGTACAGTTCACACATTCCAATTGAGTTCCGTTACGGATGTCGATACCCGTCGGGCAAACATCCACACAGGCATAACAATCGATGCAATCACCCAGGCCGGTTTCTTCGCGGGTCGAACCTTTCTTTTGGTGGCCGCGCGGTTCACCACGCAAATAATCGTAAGAAATAACGATGGTGGAAGGATCAATCAAAACGCCTTGCATACGTCCGTACGGGCAGGCAATGATACAAATCTGCTCGCGGAACCACACATAAATCAGGAAGAAAATCGTGGTAAATAAAAGGTCTAACATTAACCAACGTGTATGGTTTTCGAGGTCCGTCATATATTCCCACCAACGATCGAATGACATAAAGAACCAAAGCATGGCATTCACAAAAGCAAACGACAAGGCATAGAAAATAATCCATTTAAGTAAGCGCTTGGATATTTTCTCAGCATTCCATGGCATGGCATCCAGTTTGCGTTGCTTGTTGGGCGAGCCCTCAATCCATGATTCAATCCTGCGGAAAACAATCTCCAGAAAGATGGTTTGCGGACATAACCACCCGCACCATATCCTTCCGTAGGTTACCGTGAAAAGCACGATAAACAGGATAAAGGATAACATTAGCAACAGCATTACAAAAGTATCCTGTGGCCAGAATATAGCACCAAACAAAATAAACTTACGATTGAATACATCCAATAGAATAAGCGGATCGCCATTCACCTTAATCAGCGGCAAGATGAACAAAAGCGCCAAAAGAACCAGTCCGACAATATTCCCCCAGGTAATAAAACGCCCCTTGGGGATTTTGGGATGTATGTAATTCCGTTTTCCCTCCACCGTTACCGTGGAAATACGGTCACGATAGGAGATATCTCTGTATTTCGGATCATGCGCAGCGCGCTCCCGTTGTTCCCTTAATTCTTCTATATTCTTTTCTTCCATAACAATTCTAAAAAAAAGAAAATCAGTTGCGATTATTCGTAACTGATTTTCTAAGCCGTTTAATTAATTTACGTTACTCATGTTTCTCACCTTCAGGGCCTTTATTATTAGCTGTTTCGGCTCCTTTCATTTTTACGAGAATGTAACTAACCACTTCCTGAATTTGCTCATTGGACAATTGTGATTTGAAATTCGGCATCACACCTGTTCCGGTGGCACCGTTTTTCACCACATTGAACAATTCGGTAGCTGAAGCACCGTGAATCCAATAGTCATCTGTAAGGTCCGGGCCGATACTGGCGGCACCGTGACATGCATCACATGATTTCTGATAGATTTCCATTCCGGTCGCCAGACTTTTCTCATCATTAAGCACACTTACGTTACTCTCATCAAAGGTTGATACCGGCATATTAGCAGCTGCTTCGGCCATTTCGTCGTTATACTCTTCAACCTGTGCTCCATAGATGCGCAAGTCGTCCGGAAGTTTCGAATCATCGTAAAATACGTGATAGTAGAATACATAAAATACAGACCAGATAATGGTTCCGTAGAAGATTAGCATCAACCATGCCGGAGGCGGATTATCCAACTCCTTAATACCATCATAGTCATGGTCAATCATCAACTTACTGTCAATAGTTTCCTTATCGTAATGTTCTTCTGCCATAATTATTGTGTTTTATTTTGTGAATTAACATTATCTAAACTATCATCCAAGGGGAGGTTTCCGTATTCTTGATATTCCTTTTTGTTTCCCTTCCAAACAATATAAACGATGAAGACGAACAAAAGGAAGAACACCAAAGAAACCAGTGATTGCAAATCAGCTGCAATTCCCGCTTTATTTAGATAATAAACTACTAATTTCATTTTATCAAAATTATGGATAATGCGGGGAAAAGATTCCCCACATTATCTATATTAAAATTATTTACTTGCTGTTTCGGTTTTATAAATATCAGCGCCCAAACGATGCAGGTATGCAATCATTGCAATGATTTCACGGTCGGGTTTAACCTCAACACCTTTCGCTTTCAAATCGGCGGCAATACCTTTTGCCTGCTTCATCATTTCGTCCATTACAATTTTATCATAACCATCAGGATAAGGCACACCTAAAGTTTGCATCGCGCGAATTTTAGCCGGCATAACCTCCATATCTATTTGGTCGGTAATCAACCAGGGATAGGCAGGCATTACTGAAGTTTGAATCAAATCCTGCGGACGCAGCATGTGTTTGTAATGCCAATACGCATCTTTATAGGCAATCGGGCCATTCTTTACACCCTCACGAGCCAAATCCGGCCCCATACGGCGAGAGCCCCATTGATAAGGACGATCATAAACAAACTCACCGGCTTTTGAATATTTTCCGTAGCGTGATGTTTCGGCACGGAACGGGCGAACCTGCTGCGAGTGGCAAGTGTAGCAACCTTCGCGCACATAGATATCACGTCCGGCCAATTCGAGCGGAGTATAGGGTGTAACGCTGGAAATCGTAGGCACATTGGATTTTACCATAAATCCGGGTATCAATTCGATAACCGTACCAATGGCAATTGCCACAAAGGCCCAAATGGTAAAGGGCACCCAACGGCGCTCAACCCAACGGTGCGGAGTTTCTCCGGCAACACGGCCTTTCGGCATCGGCTCCAATGCAGGAGCAGTAGCTTCTTCTTCAGCCACCAATTTGCCTGAACGGGCGGTAGCCATAACATTATAAATAAAGAGCAGGAATCCTGTCAAATACAGTAATCCGCCAAAGGCGCGGAAATAATACATCGGAAGAATCTCGGTTACGGTATCCATAAAGTTGGTATAAGCCAACATTCCGTCCGGCTTAAACTCGTTCCACATCAATACTTGGGTAATAGCAGCCCAATACAAAGGAACCGCATAGAAAATCATTCCCAAAGTACCAATCCAGAAGTGTGTATTGGCCAAAGATTCTGATTTAAGTTTCGTATTGAAAATACGGGGCCACAACCAGTAAATCATACCGAAAATCATAAAACCATTCCAACCCATACCGCCAATATGCACGTGGGCGATGGTCCAGTCAGTAAAGTGACTAATTGCGTTTACAGATTTCAAAGAAAGCATCGGGCCTTCGAAAGTGGACATACCGTAAGCGGTAACTCCAACCACGAAGAACTTCAATACTGCGCTGTCGCGCACACGGTCCCATGCCCCGCGAAGGGTCAGCAGTCCGTTGATCATACCTCCCCACGAAGGCATCAGCAGCATTACCGAGAATACCACACCCATACTTTGTGCCCATGCAGGCAATGATTGATACAATAAATGGTGCGGGCCGGCCCAGATATACAGGAAGATTAATGCCCAGAAGTGAATGATGGACAATTTATAAGAATATACCGGGCGATTGGCTGCCTTAGGCAAGAAATAGTACATCAATCCCAGCATCGGAGTGGTAAGGAAAAATGCTACCGCATTATGACCATACCACCATTGCACCAATGCATCCTGGATACCGGCATAAACCGAATAACTTTTTGTCCAGGAAACCGGCAATGAAAGGTTATTTACAATATACAGTACAGCAATGGTTACAACAGTAGAAATATAGAACCAAATTGCTACATATATGTGTCGTACACGACGGATAGCAAGGGTTCCAAACAGGTTGATGGCAAATACCACCCATACCAAAACTACCAGAATGTCAATCCACCATTCCAGCTCGGCATACTCTTTACCTTCGGTCATTCCCAAAGGAAGGGTAATCGCAGCCAAAACAATGATTAATTGCCAGCCCCAAAAATGAATACGACCGAGCAAATCATTGAACATTCGGGTTTTCAGCAATCGTTGTACACTGTAATAAACAGAGGTAAAGATTCCGTTACCCACAAAGGCAAAAATAATCGCATTGGTGTGCAGCGGACGCAGTCGTCCGAATGTCAACCAGGGAATGTCAAAATTCATTGCCGGAAAAACCAATTGCAATGCAATGGTCAATCCAACCAATACCCCAACAACTCCCCACAGAATGGTGGCAGCACCAAACATTCTTACGATTTTGTTGTCATAGTAAAAAATCTGTTGTTCCATAAAACTGAATTTTAGTTAGTTATTTATTATTGTTTTGATTTTATAATCACACCCGTAAACAGAACTAAGCAAGCTTTTCCTTCTTCTCTACCTCCGATGCCGGCTCCTTTGCCTTTTCATCATCAAATAAAATACGCACCGATGGCGTGTAATCATCCTCATATTGATTGGATTTTACCGCCCACAAAAAAGCCACCAGAAAGCCAATCGCTACTGATAAACTTATGATAACCAGAATAAAAATTGCGTACATACGTTATACGTCCTGTCAGTTCAATGGCAAATTTAGAAAAATTATCTTATTTAGGAAGAGGAATACCGAAACTCAAAACAATTTATACAGCTTCTAAATAACTCTCTAAGCTACTGTATTTTCAAAGGAACTTTATTTAGAATGAGTGTTTATTGCTTGATTATTTTTCGGTAAAAAGTACCATCGGAAGTGATAAAACGAAGGACATACACACCGGAGGCCAAAGGTGATAAATCAAGTTTTAATCCGGTATTTCCCGCCGAGAAAGCATACTCAATTAGCCGGCTGCCGGACATATTTAAAACTTGCACCACACCGCCATTATGCTGCCCGTGAAATTCAATATGTACAAAATCGCTTGTGGGATTGGGATAAATCAGCGTCTCCGTGCCTTTATCAGAAAACTCTGCAATTCCTGTCGGCAGCGAAATCATCCGTGTGCTGTCGGCATACAGGCTATCGTCAAAACGAATAAAGAGCATTCCGGAAAGCGGGATATTATAACTCCGTGTGGTACCCGTAATAAAATAGTATTCCCCGTTCAGGGTGTCTTTCGTAACTTTATGACCCTCCTCATCCTCCTTAGTTGTTCCCTTAAATACCGACGAAATCCACCATCCGTCCCAATCGGTTTTCACCAAACGTACATCCTTTGTTGGATGATAAGCCGTCATTCCACCCATAATGTAATCACCATTGGGCCTGCGGACGATACTTCTCAAATAGGTATCCTTGCCGTGTGCCAATGACGTACTCCTGTCCCAAAGGGAATCGCCGTCAAAACTCAGATGCATCAGGTCAATATCGCGATAGGTGTCATTTGCATCTTTCAGATAGCCGCATAAAGTTATCGTGCTGTCGGGATTAATGACAAAATCGGTGTATTCGGCATCCGTCTGATGACGATAAGTTTTCGTCCAGATGGTATCGCCTGACAAAGTGGTTTTTAATACATAAAAATCAAAACTGCCATTCCCGAAACTTTTACTTCCGCCCGCAATCAGCAAATTGCTGTCGGGCGCTAATTTTAGCGCGAAAGCCCGGTCCTCGTCCGCGCCGCCAAAAGTGCGCGTCCATAAAGTATCCCCCACACGATTTAGCTGCAAAAGATACACATCGCTTTGTCCTTGGCCAAAGGAATATGTTTCGCCCGCGAGGGCAAAAGTGCTATCCGACGTTTGACAAATACTGTAGCCAAAATCCCAACCGGCTCCGCCATAAACACCCGAACCAATCACCTGACCGTATTGGTCAAGCCCCAGAAAATACAGCTGATATGATTTGTCGTAATACATCGTTGTGGTGCCGACAATAAATATATCGCCCTGTGGTGTCATAATCGCGTCGGAGGCTTTTTCAATTTCCGGAGTACCGTAAAACTTATGCCACAGAAAATCACCATTTGAATCAAGGGCTACCAGCCAGATATCCATTGCCCCGTGCCCAAAACTGGAGGTATTGCCCACCAGGCGTATTTCATTATTGGGCAAACGAAAAGCGGCCACTCCTTCGTCATAGGAATTTCCGCTAAAAATACGGGTATAGGTTGTTTTTTGCGCTGTGGCAAACAGCGTCAGAATAATCAACAACAGCAATACCGAAAACCTTTTCATAAACATTTATGCTATAATTGCTTTCCGGATTCGAATCAATTGCTCAAGCAAATCTTCGATATAATCTAATTTTAACATATTGGCGCCATCCGATTTTGCAATCTCCGGCTTGGGATGCGTTTCGATAAACAGTCCGTCGGCACCCACCGCGATTGCCGCCTTGGCGATAGTGGAAATCAGTTCGGGCTTACCACCTGTTACCCCCTTGTCCTGGTTTGGCTGCTGCAAGGAGTGTGTGCAATCCATCACCACCGGTGTTCCGAACTTTTGCATTTCCGGAATCGAGCGAAAATCCACGATTAAGTCCTGATAGCCGAACATCGTTCCCCTGTCGGTGAGCAAAATATTATTATTTCCCGAGTTGCGCACTTTGTGCACAGCATACATCATTGCCTCGGGCGACATAAACTGCCCTTTCTTGATATTGACCACTTTACCCGTTTTGGCTGCCGCCACCAGCAAATCGGTCTGACGGCAAAGGAAAGCCGGAATCTGCAACACATCCACAAATTTAGCGGCCGTGTAAGCCTCGCTGGAAGTGTGAATATCCGTTACCACGGGCACATTAAACTCCTTGCCGATTTTTTTAAGAATCTTCAAAGCTTTCTCATTGCCGATACCTGTAAAAGATGTGAGTTTGGAACGATTCGCCTTGCGATATGAGGCCTTGAAAATAAACGGTATCTCCAAACGATCGGTAATATCCACCAGACGCTCGGCTATCTCAAAAGGCATGGTCTCGTTTTCAATCACACAAGGACCGGCCATCAAAAAGAAATTATTGCTTCCGCTGTGTTTTATCTTGGGTAAAAAAGTATGTATCATAGTGCTAAATTTTGTAGGTAAAGTTAATAAATCCTCCCATTCCGGAAAAGCTGTGCTGTGCAAATCCGGTAATATATCGGCTTTCGAGGCGAATATAGAATTTGCGAAGCAAGCGCATATCCAATTTCAATCCCGCATTAAAACCCGTATAACCGCCATAGGAAAGCACCGGCCCGGCTTTCAGCCCCTCGCTCAAAGCATAAGTGGCATCCCATTGCACAAGTGGCATTATAAACGTAAAGGCGCGATAATGCGCCAATAAATTCATCTCCACCTTGCCCGAAAGCAACAGTTGGGTATAACGCAATTTGATATCCGCAGGCGTAAATACAGAACTTGCTTTTTGCTCGCTATTGGCGTAAATATAGTTCATTAAAGTATCATCGGACATATCCACAGATTCGGATATATCCATTACATTTTTTATATCGAAACCGGTGTAGGAATACTTTTCGTTTTCGGCAAATTGGATATACTGATTATTCCAACGGATAAAACCGAAATTCTCCATGCTGACCAAAATTTTGAAACGGTCTTCCTTTCGGTATTCATAATAAATATCCAGGCCGGCGCCATAACCGTTTAAATGATACCAATCGGTCCGGGCCGTATCGCTTTCGTTATATTCGGCATCCGACTTCAAAATCAACTCCGTACCCGCAAGATTGGTAAACAGGCCGCTGGGTTCATAGAAACGAAAGTTATTCAAACGGTTTCCCATATTAAACGCCAGATTAAAACCGTAACGATGTTTCCCGTTACCCGAAATCTGTTCCAAACCGGCCTTCAGCTGATAATAATTCAGATATTGACGGGCGGTATTGCTGATATCGGCGCACTCGCCGGCAAATTCCTTATTACCATACAAAGTCAGGCGATACAAATCCTTGGTAAACATATTTTCATCCAGGTAATGAAATTCCAAAGCGAAATAAAATCCGAGGTTTTTAATGCCCCACATCTCGGAATTGCGGCGACGGTAAAATATTTTGGCATCGGCACTTGTCCCTCCCCGGTTTAAATCGCCCAAACGATTGTAATTTTCATCTTTCAAATCATTATCGATAAAGCCCGAAGCGTTCAGCATCGCATTATTCAGTGTTGAGGAAGACTGCCCGTCGATGCTAAATCCTATTTCAAGTTTTGCATCGCTGTGGCTGCTGCCGGTTTGCTGCGCAAAGGACACCGGCCCTGCAAATAACAGGACAAACAATAGGATTATATGTCTGATTCTAAAGTTCATATTTCACATCGGCGACCACACGGATATCCATATAATAGTTTTGATAAATCTGGTATTGCTTATTCTGATAGGAGTTTACCCTTGCCCGGATTAGTATGTCCTTGTATTTGTGCAAAAGGGCAATCTTTTCCGCCGTCAGCGGGATTTTCAACATATTCTTGCTGGGCGAAATCGCAAAACCGTTTTGGTCAATTTGCGCGGATGACACTTCCGTTTGCCCGGCCAAAAGCGAATCCACTATTTGCCCGGATTGATCCGTCAGGTACAACTGCAGCTTGAGATCAAAAGGAAACATATTGTCCACATACATATAAAACGCCCCCGATTTTAAATCTTCCGTATCCTGAATATCCAGTTCGGCAGTATCTTCAATCAACAAATTATTTATTGATAAATTCAGTGGTATTTCAAGTCCGAATGTGGCAATTATGGACTTATCAAAATACATGAAATCATTCCCGCCCGAGATATTTCCCATCGGGTTGAGTTTGCCGGACATCACAAAACGTAATGAATCGGGCTGCATTTCAATCAATTCATCCAAATTGCTTTGGTCGAGCGTAAATGAAACCGTTGCCGGTATCACATGATCAAGGCCGTATGATTTTTCCACCGCTCGGCTAATATTTATGGTTTGCCCGACAATCGGGTCATTCAACAGCACCTCTTTCTGGTCGGCATTTCGATAGGCGGAAATTTTATCCATCGACAATTGCAAATCCATTCCGGTAAAATTGGTAATATTCAATTTGCCGTTGATATGCGCCAAGTCGAAGGTGCCGCTTTTTATGGACGAAAACAGCTCAAAAGCCGAACTTCCCTTATCATTATAATCCTGGCGACCGAAATAACCGTGCACATACTCCACCTTCAGCTCATCAAAAGTGGAAACAATAAAAACCGAATCCTGCGGGGTAATCCAAATGGAATCGGCATCGGGATGCAGCCATACCTGAGTGCGCGACACCACCGTATTCACCTCATTTCCCGAAACACCGGTCATATTGATGGTATAACCGTCCAGATTAATGGTTTTTACGGAATACGAAGGGCCGGAAGCCGTTGCAGCAGGTACGTCTTCATAGGTAACAAAGGTTTTTCCGTCTTTGTCGGACGACAACATCTCATAGCGCACACGCAGGGGCTGGCGGATGCTGTTGGTTACATAAAACTTCATTACGGCAATGCGGGCATTTACCACATCCAGCTCCATTTCGCCCAAATCCATCACCACGGAATTTTGCTTGTCAATCAACTGCTGGCCCGGCGCGTATTGCAAATACAGCGGGATATTAAAAAGTTCTTTGGAAAGGGTATCGTGCACTTCGACAACCTTATCAGGATCCAAAAGGTCCAGGTCCTCCTCAAACAATAAGGTCACTTTCTGATCGGGATCTTCCACCATATTACTGTCGCCAAACATATCCCACACATCCAGGCGGGAGTGCAATACCGGAACCAGCAAATCACTATCCCAGCGAACGGGCTCCTTTTGGCAAGCACTTGCCGCAAGAAAAATCAGCACAAGCAAAAAAGATGTGTATTTAGAAAACGATTTTAGCGTATTGATTTGATCCATATTGCTATATCAGATATCACATAGTCGGGAATGGTGCCTTCTTTTTCATACTCGTCAGGGTATGACTTTCCCTCACCCTCCAAAAATAGATGATTTAGTTTTGCGTAAGACTTAAATGTTACATTCTTTTTCGTATGCAGTTTGCGCTGCCAAATCTTAAACTCCCGGGGCGGCACCTGATAGTCGCGCAGGCCCTGCATCAACAAAACGGGCTGCTTAATTTCCTTGGCGGTATTTATCTGATTATAATTATTTACCGCTTTCCAGAAATCCACATTATTGGTAATGGGTAAATCCGGATTATCTGTTTTTTTTAAATAGCTTTCCAGATGTTTCACATGCTTCACCCTTTTCCTGATTTGATGTAAATCCTGCTTTTCGGCTTTGGACAAACCGTCTTTATTGTAAATATATTTGTACTGTTCGTACACCAAATCCTCCAGTGGACGGGCATTTGCCGCCATCATGATGATTCCCGCGATATTAACATCGCGCTCGGCAATGCGCGGAGCCAAATAAGCACCCAAACTATGGCCCAATACGAATACCGCTTGGGGATTTACATTGTCAATGGTGCGCGCCAGAGCCACCGCCGCCAAGGCATCATTTACCACCAGCACATCAAACATCGACTGGCCGTTCAGATTTTTCAAACTCTGCGGCGCAACTAAGGAGCGTTTATCATACCGAATGCTGGCAATCCCCCGCTCCGCCAGTCCATGTGCCAAATCGCGAAAGGGCTTGTTCGGGCCGATGGTTTCATCGCGGTCGTTAGCGCCCGAGCCGTGCACAAAAACAACAATCGGAAAGTTTTTCACGCCCTTGGGAATGCATAAAACTCCGGGGAGCTTCACTCCTGCCGATTGAACCATAATGGGAAATTCCTGCAATTTTTCGTTATTCGTCAGCTGAATATTCGGCTTGCGTCGCGTGCGGTAGGGAACAAAATACATCCCGCTGATTTTATTATCCTTATCAAAGGCCAGGCGATAACGCAGATTTTTATTTTCAAATTGCAGTTGCGTTTCAATCTGGTAATAGTCTTGAAATTGGGTCCCTTTGGGCGTTCCCGTACCGGTGAAAGCTCCAAAACCATCCGCCAGTTTCGACCAGATTGTTTTTAAATCATCCGGCTTCAGCCGGCTTTTCATATCCTCGTTGAAATAGGAATAAACACTGTCAGTTGCCCCGCTACGGAATTGGCGGATTGTGGCCTCATTTATTTTCAGACATACATTCGGATCCTGCGCTTTCAGCAAGCTAAAGCTTACTAAAGCGAGGAGCAGGAATAAAAGGTTTTTGTTCTTCATCAGTGATTTTGTTTTTATTTTTCCGCTACCCCGCTACCCTCCAAGAGTTAAAAACTCTTGGAGGGTAGCGAATCATTAATACTCATACTTCCCCTTCCACCGTTCCTTCAACCATTGCCGCATCTGCTGCTCCCGCGCATTGTCGCCGGGCTCGTAAAACTTCGTTCCGCTCAGGGCCTCGGGCAGAAATTCCAAATCCACGAAATTGCCTTTATGACTGTGGGCATATTCGTAATTTTCGCCGTAGCCGATATTCTTCATCAATTTGGTCGGCGCGTTCCGCAAATGCAGCGGCACGGGTTGATTTCCCTCCCGCTGTACCAATTTCTGTGCCGCCTTTATCGCCATATAAGAAGCATTGCTTTTGGGCGAAGTGGCCAGATAAATGGCCGTTTGCGAAAGGATAATTCGTCCTTCGGGCCAACCGATTTTGCTGATGGCATCAAAGCAACTATTGGCCAACAGCAGCGCGTTGGGGTTGGCATTTCCAATATCCTCGGAGGCCAATATCAGCATCCTGCGGGCGATAAACTTGGGGTCCTCACCACCTTCAACCATCCGGGCCAGCCAATAGACCGCTGCATTGGGATCGCTGCCGCGAATACTTTTGATAAAAGCCGAAATAATATCATAATGTTGTTCCCCGCCTTTGTCGTACAAAGCCAGATTTTGTTGCACGATGCCTAAAACCTTATCATTAGTCAGCACTATTTTCCCTTTAAGGCGGGCGGAAAGCGTGCTGACCACCAGTTCAACGGCATTCAGCAATTTACGGGCATCGCCACCCGAAATGCGGAAAAGCGCTTCCTGCTCTTTAACCTCCACTTTGCGGCCAATACGTTCCGACATTGCCTGCACGGCCTGCTGCAACAACTTTTGCAAATGCTGCTCCTCAAGCGGTTTCAGAATATACACCTGGCAGCGCGAAAGCAAGGGGGCAATCACTTCAAAAGACGGATTTTCGGTAGTGGCGCCAATCAGGCGCACAATGCCCTGCTCTACGGCCCCCAATAAAGAATCCTGTTGCGATTTGGAGAAACGGTGAATCTCATCGATAAATAGTATGGCTTGCCGGGGTAGTACTTTCGCTCGTTGAATGACCTCTCGCACATCTTTTACGCCGGAGTTAATCGCACTCAGCGAGAAGAAACTCATATCCATCCGCTCGGCAATAATATTGGCTAAAGTAGTTTTTCCCACACCGGGCGGGCCCCATAAAATCATCGAAGGAATATTGCCGCTTTCAATTGCGTTGCGCAAAATAGCGTTCTTCCCAATCAGATGTTCCTGGCCCAGGTAATCATCCAAGCTTTTGGGACGTAATTGTTCGGCTAGTGGTTTGGACATTAGAAGTTAGCTATGTATTTAGTAAATCTTCAACTTCAAGTTTTAGTTTGGGTAAATGATTAATGATAATGCCCCATACTTGAGCATTATCAATTTCATCATATCCATGAATTATCTTATTCCTGGCATCAACTATTCTTCTGGAATTTGAAATATTGATATCGCTATTTATATTTAATATTTTCTCATCACCGATATAACTATCAATATTTTCTATTGATGTTAATATATCGTAAAGTAGTTTTTTTACTCTATTGTTCATAAATCAAGCTCTTGGTCTCCTCTATTTCCTGAATAAAATAAGGATTCTTTAATGAATTCTCCGTAATCAAATCTATCTCCCGGTTGAATAAATCACGTAAACTATCATGCAGATTCCACCATAATTCACCTCGTTCTAGCGGTTCTATTCCCTCTTCAAATTTTATCAAAAAATCCAAATCACTGTTTCAGCAGCTTCGAAATCTGCAATAGACAAAATTAAAAAAGCAGGCGGTGATGTAATTATTAGTAAATAACATGGTACTAAATATAAAAAGTCTTTTGTACAATCTTCCAGAAGTAAAAAGACCAGTTGAAAAAAGACTCAGTTTCAACACAA